>CAZTWI010000010.1:0-9561 GCA_964617685.1 uncultured Candidatus Saccharibacteria bacterium
GGTAATTCATCTAGAAACAGCACGCCTGAATGCGCCAATGAGACTTCACCGGGTCTTGGTCGTGCGCCTCCGCCTATTATGGAAACATCACTCGAACTGTGATGCGGCGACCGGAAGGGACGCTTGACCATAAGATCTGTTACGCTGTCGCTGGTTAGGCTGTGAAGATGCGTAATAGTTATTATCTCTTCGTGAGATGGGGCAGTCATGATTCCCGGTATTGCTTTAGCGAGCATACTTTTGCCTACGCCGGGCGGCCCGTTAAGTAATACATTGTGTCCGCCAGCGGCCGCTATTTCTAAGGCACGTTTAGCTCTGGCTTGTCCTATTACCTCAGAGAAATCTACTATCTGGCCGGAATCTAAGCTGGCGGCTGCTTTTGCTGGTTTAATTTGCTGAAAATGGTCGCCTTTTGAAGATAGTAATGTATATATCTGCTTTAAATCCTTAGCTGGGATTACCTTGATGTTAGAGAGCAAGGAGGCTTGAGCTAGATTCTGCGATGGAATAATAAAATGATCATGTCCGTTCTTTATGGCGCACAAAAGCTTTCCTAAAATGCCTCTTACTGGTTTTACAGTCCCATCCAAGCCCAGCTCACCCAATACTACAGGATCAGTGTCTAGGGGTCTTATCATGTTAGCTTCATACAGAACAGATAAGGCTATGGCTAAATCATAGTGCGCGCCATCTTTTGGCACGTCAGAAGGAGATATGTTTACAGTTATTCTTTTGCTTGGAATCTTTAGGTCTGAATTCGAGAAGGCGCTTCTAATTCTTTCTTTTGATTCATCTAGGCTTTTTCCAGCGAAGCCGACGAGTATAATGGCGGGTAACCCCTTGGACATGCTTGTCTCTGCGGAAACAATAATGCCTTTTCCACCATTCTCGTGGACTGAATATATCCTCATGTTAAATCAACTGTAGGCTTGTAAGGCTAAATTTGCAAATATAGAAATAAATCTAAAGTATTTATAAACATGAGCAAAACTCAGACCAAAAAAGAACAACGACCTGCGAGAAGTCGTTGTTACAGATACGTTTTTGTTTTTGAGTACTTTATTTATTCAAAGTACTGACCTAATCCTAAGCTAGGATTATGCTTATGTCAACACTTTTTTTAAGATAAAAAACCAAGCTGCTTTTATAGGTGTTTATATAGTATTTTTTAAGCCGTTTAATAGGACGATTTCGTGTCTAAAAATCAAAAAAAGGATCACCCAGAAAGAGCAGACGGCATTTTGAGTCAATAGTATGATATTTGCATTTGTCTGGTTCTGCTTTGGTCATGGTCATTGGCCCTTTGAAGGTCTACTAATAGGTAATACGGTGTCAGTACTGTTTAAGTGCTGATTTTCTAATGATTTTATAAATAAATTTATGCGGCCAAAGAACTTGGAGTTACTAGAATTACTCAAATGCCTGCTAATTTTATTTAATTTATGCTAAAGCTCTAAAACAGGGATTTGCAGGGCGGTGTCTATTTACGAAAATATTCTAGTTTTTCGTTAAAAATTTCGAGCGTTTCTGACATCTAAAAGTCATTAATTTAGTCTAAAAAATATCATTTTTCGTTTTAATTTTTATTAGCCGTAAACTAATATTTTTATTCAAAAACTTTAAAAAACAGTGAATTTTTATTAAAATTTTTGTTGTAAAAAATAAGTAATATAAAATTTATAGTATCACCTTTAAAATAGTAATAACAGATATAGTATTATTTATTACAACGATAAATAATCGTAAGCATGTATTGACTTTTTGAGATAAGTGTGCTAAATTGTTGCTATGGTTCATAAAAAACAAACAGGATCATAAAACAAAATTCATCGCTCTTCTGTGCCTAAAGCGCGGATAGAGCGGTCAGTCATAAAGTCTTACGGACGATAAACGCCTCAAAGTAATTTTAAAGGGCGGATTTATCGTCCAAAGACTTCTCTTTTTCATACAGTTTTAAGTTGCACTTATTCTCTTGGTGCAACTTTTTTTATCCTGTAACATGAAAGTAGTAGATGAATAAATTTATCAATCGATCAACTTTAACATTTGTCTTGTCTTCGACGGCACTGTTTAGTTTTTTTATGTTTGTTTCACCCGAAGATAAGCCGCTACCTTATATATTCCTACCTGTTGTGCTGACTTGGTTGATGCTGTTTAGTTTTGCTCAGATTATTACTGGTATCTTCTTTAAAGGAAACGGTAGAGCCAGAACGGTCATTGTATTCGTATGTGTTAGTTTTGCGGTATTACTATTGCTTCTTTCCGGAATTGGGCAGCTAAGCGTAAGCGATATAATATTGGCCTCTGTTCTAGTAATGGTAAGTACTTTTTACTTTTATCGGACGTGGAGTTAAATAATTGATATAATACGTTCGAGAAGTATTATGGAACCTCATGAAATTTTGCCAGAACCAGTTGAGTCTGGAAACGAATCAATTATAGATGCCGGAGATTCCGGCAGCGAGGCTTTAAGTACCAAAAATATAGAAAATAAACAGGGTTCATCGCAATCCTCTCCTCAGGGGTCAACCGCGCTCTCAGGAGTCGCATTAGACGATGCGCAAGGAGTAGTTGCCCAATATCAGGGGCAGATAACAAGTGATATTGGGTCAACTGCCAGCTCAGGCGTCAGTATAATGGTGCCTGATAGCGCTGAAGATTTGGATCTGATAGAAAAGGTCTGGGTACAGAAAGCTAAGCAAATAGTTGATTCCACTCAAGGTGATCCATATGTTCAAAACAAACAGCTTAACAAAATGAAAGTTGAATACATAAAAAAACGCTACGACAAAGATATTAAATATAGCGAAGAAACCTAAGAGAGAAGACGATGCCCGTATTCCTGATATCACTTGTAATCCTGCTAAGTCTTATAACTATTGCTGTATTTGCCGGCTACTACCACGTCAAGAAGCTGTATAGAGAACAGAAAAACTACGAACGCGGACTCAAGATGGTGCCTATGCTGATACATCTGCCGCCGCAGAGTTCTGATACCGAAAAAGGATCAAGGGACGAGCGTGATGTAACTGACGAGACTATTTCTAAAGCAGAAGTGCTGTATAACATTATTGCCAGTATTACTGAGAAGGGATTTAAGAGTAAGTTCTATGGTCAGCGCCATATTTCATTCGAAATTATTGCTTCTAAGGGCTTTGTGCGGCTTTATGCTGCTGTTCCAGTTGCGCTAGTAGCAGTTGTTGAACAGGCAATTACCAGTGCTTATCCAACGGCTAGGCTCGAAGAAGTTCCAGAGCATAATATTTTCAGTCAAAGCGGACGATCGGCTGGCACAATGGGCGGCGAACTAGTTCTAAAAGAGGACTCAGCCTATCCTATAGCCACCTTCCAGGATTTAAAACGCGATACTATGCAGTCATTATTAAATGCGCTCTCTACTTTAGAAAAAGAAGATGGAGCAGGTGTGCAGATATTGATGCGTCCAGCTGATAGCATATGGCGTAAAAATGCTTTGGCAAAGGCTGATAAAAAGCGGAAAGGCGAAGATAAAAAAGGCGGAATTACTAGAAGCGGCTGGTTCAGGAGTCTTGTATTTGCACTATCCAAGCCTCCTGAAGAAAAAGAGAAGAAAGGCGACGATAAACAGATATCCGGTACGGACCAATCAATAATTGATGCTATAGAAAACAAAGCAAGGCACGCTGCCTTTGAGGTATCAATCAGAGTAGTTGCTTCCTCTAATGTCACCCAACGTTCACAGGCTATTTTGAAGAATATTGTGGCGACTTTTGCCCTATATAATCTGCCAGGAAAAAACGGGTTTAAATTTGTTGGGGCTAAGGATATTGATAGCTTTATAACAGCGTTTATATTGCGCTTTTTCCCTCAGGAGAATACCAAAACAGTGCTAAACTCGGTTGAGCTTGCAACGCTTTTTCACTTCCCAGAACAGAGCAACATACCAACTACCCAACTGGAACGCCAGGCTTCCAAGCAAGTTGACGGACCACGGAATATTCCAGACGAAGGGTTAGTTTTAGGTTATAACGTTTTTCGCGGTGCTAAAACTCAGATTAACTTGAGTTTGGACGATCGCCGCCGGCATATTTATTCAGTTGGGCAAACTGGTACTGGTAAGTCTACCTTTCTAGAGAATTTAGCGATGCAGGACATGATGAACGGCGAGGGATTTGCCTTTATTGATCCGCACGGCGACACTGCCGAGAAGTTATTATCAATGGTTCCGAAAGAACGAACAGAAGATGTAGTTTATTTCTGTCCGGCAGACATGGATTACCCGTTAGGTTTAAATTTGTTTGAATTCGATAAACCAGACCAACAAGACTTCTTGATCCAAGAAGCAATCAATATGCTCTATAAACTATACGACCCGCAGCACCAGGGGATCATCGGACCAAGATACGAACACTGGTTTAGGAATGCGGCATTAACTATAATGGCTGATCCGGCCGGTGCGTCGTTTATAGATATTCCAAAGGTATTTACGGATGATCAATATGCCAAAAACAAGTTGAAATATGTTAAAGACCGGACAGTTTTGGATTTCTGGAATAAAGAAATGGCCAGCACGAGCGATTACCACAAAAGTGAAATACTAGGCTGGTTCGTAAGTAAATTCGGCGCCTTTTTGAGTAATGAAATGATGCGCAACATTATCGGCCAGACAAAGAGTGCTTTCGATTTGCGTGAAATTATGGATAACAAAAAGATCCTGCTAGTAAACTTGAGCAAAGGTCGTACTGGCGAGCTGAATTCAAAACTTTTAGGAATGGTATTTGTAATGAAGTTTCAGGCTGCCGCTATGAGCAGGGCAAGCGTTCCAGAGAATGACCGCGTGGACTTTGCCTTGTACGTTGATGAGTTCCAGAATTTCTCCACTGACTCATTTGCCAGCATTTTGAGCGAAGCTAGAAAATACCGGCTGAACTTAATAGTAGCCAATCAGTTTACCACCCAGCTTACTGACGAGATCAGGGATGCGGTGTTTGGTAATGTCGGAACAATTGTTTCGTTCCGTGTCGGCACAGCTGATGCAGAGTTCCTAGTCAAACAGTTTGCACCGGTGTTTGATATGGATGATCTGCAGAGAATTCCAAACTATAATGCTGTTACAAAAATGCTGATTGGCGGTATTCCGACCCAGCCATTTAGTATGGCAGGCTTGCCGCCATTAGGTTTGCCTAATACTGAGCTAGGGGACGCCCTGAAACAACTGTCTGCAGCGAAATTTGGCCGTCCTAGAGCGATTGTAGAGAAAGAAATATTTGAACGACTGAGTACTCCTGCCAGTGACCCCAATACGGTTAATAAGCCTAATTTTGGCCGTAATTTTAACTCGACTGCGGGAACACAAGCTTCTCGTCCAGCAACGCCGCCGCGCCCAAGCACCGGTTCTTCATTTCTAGATGACTGGATGCAAAAGAAACAGACGAACAGCTTTAAAGCTCCGTCATCACCATTTAAAGAACCGCAAGGGCCGCAGCCTGCCCAGCAGCGGCCGCCAGTTCAGAATCAGGCGGTCTCAAACAATCCGCCAGGTCCTGTAGCCCCTCCAGCCCAGCAACCAGTACAACAGACGCAATCGATGGATATTGTTCAACCTACGGCTCCTACGAGCTTCTCACAGCCTACTAATACACCTCCACCTGTAGAAAAGGACAGTAAACCTCCAGTTTTACATATTTCTAAGTCAGACGACCAAGAACATACAGTCAATCTGCGCGACAAATAAACCAATGTATTCCAATCGGTAGAGTTTGCTAGTTATTTTTTGTGTCTTAAATTGAGTAAGCTTTCACCTAAGACACCAATTATTGCGCCGGCAACGAAGAGCAGAATTACTAATAAATAATTGTACTCATAGCCATAGTGTCTGGTTGCCCATAAGAGTATAGAAGTACCTATAAAGGCGGCTACTGCACCGCCCATCATGCTGGATGGACGCGCAACGGTCTTGCCGATAAACTCGCTAGAAGAGTCAATAACCGGGCTGTGAATGATCCTGCTGAAAGCCTTGGATGGGGTCGATAGTTTCTTGCGAGTCCTGGTCATGGCGCGGGCAAATGCTAAATCTTTGAGTTGTTTGTTGACTAAAACAGGGTGCTGTTTTGTATGTTCGTGATGCAACGCAGTACGTTCATGTGCGCTTACAGCCTGCTGTTCAACAGATTTTTGAATATTTTCCAAGTGTTCTCGGCTGCCATGTTGCTTTTCAGCGTGGGTGAGTTCACGTTCTGTATGACCATGCTTGTGCTCAACATTATGTTCTAGGGTTGGAAGTTTTTCTCCACGTTCATGGTGGGGTGACGTGTGTTCGCTCATGGATTTATACCAAATATCCTTTCGTTAATGAAAACAGTAATTTGTTTGCGCATGTTAGCTGTTCTTGCGGCAAGGCATATCTGCTGATACGGTGCGGAGCAAAACAGCTGGCAGGTGCAATAAATTTTGTTTTCGTCTGGGAGGATTTTTGGTGTAGGTTCATATTTACATTCCTCCTGTAGTTGCGTAATCTGTTCTTATTATATCGAGCTCTTTACTTAGCAGTCGTGATCGAGCAAAGAAGTATCCAACTACAAAGGTTATTCCGGTTCCGATTAGCAGGCTGGTTCCGGGGCCAGTATTTGGAAGTGTTTCTATTCCTTTTACGGCCGGGCACTGTACACCCAGTGAGATTTCGTTTCCATATTCATTTGATATAACACAGTCGAAATTCGTACTAACTGTTGAAGGCTGGTTTGTAGCTGGAATCGGGTCGAGTATAGTAACCTTGAAGCTCATTTGCACTTCTGAATTAGCTGGTATTCTTACTTTCTCCCATATTACTTTCTGTGATTTCTCATCAAACTTACCGCCTTGGGCTTCCAGATCGGCTTTGTCTAGTGTTGCGTAATCAAGTATATCGCCGATATAATCTTCAATCTTAATATCAACTCGATCATAATTCTGAGAATTAGTAGTTATCAAAGTGTATTCAACTACATCTCCAGCGCCAACTTTAGCGCCTAAAGTCTGTTCGTAATCTAAATTTTTAGTTAGGTTTTTAACAGTTTTTGACTGGCTTAGAGGTTCGTCTTTATCGAAACTAATTGGCTGCGAACATGATGCTGATTGCTCTGTTGTTCCTTTTTCTGTCGGAGCAGAGAAGTCGACAACAACTGTCGCCTTGAACTTACCTGGTTCATAGGTATGACTAACTGTGTTTGTAAATTCTCCTGAAGCAATATTTTGTTTATTTCCGTCTCCAAAGTCATATCGGTAAGTTTTGATTTTTGTTAGGGCTTGGTTTGATGAAGTAACAGTTGTTTTAAAAGTAGCTTGTCTGGTTGTTCTATTGATCGCAGTATCCAGCAGGCTGCAAACTACCTTAGGAGCGACACAATTCGGGCTGTTGCTTGGCAGGCTTGGATCGATTTTGCAGGGATTTATTATACTAACGCAAGCTGGTCCGCCCCATGCATCTGTAGCATTTGAAGCAATCAGCCTAGCGGCATTACAAACTTCCAAGCCGTTAGGTAATTCTGATTTAAGCTTCACAGTAAAAATCAGCGATTTGAAGGTTTCTGAGTAGGGTAGATTGCCTAGCTCATAACGCATATACCCTGATTGGTTAACCACGCCTTTTGGAGAAACGATATCGAAATGCTTTAAGTCAAACGTGTCGTCTATGTAGGCATTTTTTGCGACCGAATCTTTGGCTGCATTTCTGTATTCAAATCTAAAGCTGAAAGTATCTCCTGGTTTTAGTGTGGGCTTTGCTTGGGGATTATCAATCGTTTTACGAATTTCTAATTTTGGATCTTTTTCTTTATACTTTCCGATTTTTGTAAAATTACCGCAGTCAACCAGTATCCAGAAAGTTTCGCCTGTAGCAGCAATTGTTCCTCTGAATGCTTTGTATGTGTTGTACGGATTACGGATATCCCAGGCGCGCAGTTGACGGTAATAAACATATGAATTGGTGTCATATTCTATAGGCACCTGAGAAAGTTTGTATAAATAATTAACATTTGAGTAGCCGGCTAGTGAATTACGACCAGTAGTCCACCAGTCATTACCGTCATTTGAGCGGATTGTTGCATTGGGCGTGTTTGTAAGAGCATTGATATCACTCAGTGTAACGCCGAATTTTCCATAGATTTTAGATACGGAAGGATCGTTATTCCAGGCATTAACTATGTCCTGTTTTGTTTTGAGGCCGTTAATTATATGATTTGTCGAGTAAGCCAGAGATCGTTCCGGCGGGCTGATAACAGCAAACATTTGAACTAGCATCGCCAGCGCCATGAACACGAAACTCAAGCGTCGAATGCTCTTTTCCTGGCGTAATCTATCCGCATAAAACCCAACCTGAGTAATCAGACTTGGATTAAACGGCAGATTCGCAACTAGTTTTTTGAACATTTTTTGTTTCCTATTTTTTGTATGCTATAACGCTAGTGTTATTGAACCACATTTCTATGTGTTCAATCAAGACTTTTATTCTTGCGGGGGTCGCAGGTTTTCGCTATACTAATAAACAACTGAAAGTAACGACAAAAAGAGGGTAGTAGGTACGCGTGAGTAAACAAAAAGATTACGATTCAAGTTCTATTCAGGTGCTAGAAGGTTTGGAGCCGGTACGCAAACGACCGGGTATGTATATCGGTAGTACTGGTATTGACGGTTTGCACCACATGATTAAAGAAGTTGCTGATAATGGTATTGATGAAGCTATTGCCGGACACGCAACAACTGTCAGAGTCACTATCTTAGAAGACGGCGGTATTCGTGTAGAAGACGATGGACGAGGTATTCCAGTTGATAAACACCCTAAAACAGGTGTTTCTACGCTAGAGACGGTTTTAACCGTTCTGCATGCCGGAGGTAAATTCGACAGCGATACTTATAAGGTCTCCGGCGGCCTTCACGGAGTTGGCGTCAGTGTTGTTAACGCGCTTTCACGTAAATTGGTAGCTGATGTTTACCGGGGCGGTGTGCATTACACCCAAGAATATGCAATGGGCGCGCCACAGACCAAAATTACTAAGGTTGGGCCAACTGACAAACAGGGAACAGTTATCACTTTCTGGCCGGATACGGCCATTATGGCCGATGAACCATTTGAATATGAATGGGTTTTGGACTATTTGCGACACCAGGCTTACTTGACTAAAGGTGTTAAAACTCAGGTTGAAGATCAGCGAATTAACAAGAGTTATTCGTTTTATTTTGAAGGTGGAATTCAAAGCTATGTAAAGCATTTGAACATGGGTAAAGAAGCGATTGATGATGTCTTCTACGTTGATAAAGAAATCAAAGATTGTAATGTGGAAGTTGCTCTGCAATATACCGAAACATACGTAGAAACAGTTAAGCCGTTTGCTAATAATGTGTTCAACCCAGACGGTGGAACTCATTTAACAGGTTTCAGAACTGCATTGACCCGTATTATTAATGACTATGCGCGCAAAAACGGACTAGTGAAGGAAAAGGAAGAAAACCTTTCCGGAGAAGATTGCCGCGAAGGTATAACGGCGATTATTTTGGTCAAAATGCCAGATCCGCAGTTCGAAGGACAGACCAAGAACAAGCTTGGCA
>CAZTWI010000010.1:9571-13106 GCA_964617685.1 uncultured Candidatus Saccharibacteria bacterium
GCGCGGCTACGTAGAAACCGTATTTGCCGAGTGGTTTAGCTATTATCTAGAAGAACATCCAGCAACAGCTAAGAAAATTGTTGGTAAGGCATTGCTATCTGCCCGAGCCCGCAAAGCTGCCCGAGCTGCCCGTGACAACATTATCCGAAAAGGCGTATTAGACGGCGCAAGCATGCCTGGTAAGCTCGCTGATTGTTCTAACAAAGATCCAAAAGAGTCAGAAATCTACCTTGTAGAGGGTGACTCTGCCGGCGGCTCTGCCAAAGGCGGCCGTGACAGTAAATCGCAGGCTATTTTGCCGCTTCGGGGTAAAGTTCTGAACGTTGAACGCGCCCGATTAGACAAGATGCTTGCCAATAACGAAATCGTTAGTTTGATCAAAGCTCTAGGTGTTGGAATTGAAGAATCTTTTGATATCACCGGGCTTCGCTACCACCGCATTATTATCATGACCGACGCCGATGTCGATGGTTCTCACATCACGACTTTGCTACTAACATTCTTCTTCCGGTTCATGCGTCCAGTCATTGACGGCGGACACATGTATTTGGCGAAGCCGCCGTTGTTTGAGCTAGTGAAATCTGGCAAAACCGACAACGTACTTATATATGACGAAGCAGAACTAGACAAAGTTATTGATGAGCGAATCGCTGCCCGCAAACTAGAGGGCGCTACCGTAAATGCTACTGACGAGCGTTTCCGACAAGCCGGGTTTACAGAAATCAAGCGCTACAAAGGTTTGGGTGAAATGAATGCCGATCAGTTGTTTGATAGCACAATGGACCCAAACAAACGCGTTTTGGTACAGATAAAAGTAGAAGATGCCGAGAAAGCTGATAGTATTTTCAACAAATTGATGGGTTCGGAAGTAGAGCCTAGGAAAAACTTCATCACGACGCATGCGAAATTTGTGAAAGATTTGGATATTTAGAATGACTTTTAGAATCTACTTACTTATGCGAAAGACGCAGCTTGCGGATAGCCTGTGTCAATTCTGGCGAGGAAATATATCCGTAGATACATTGACGAGGCAAATTGACACAGGATGCCGCAAGTTTGGCTTGCAGCAGGAAGGAATATTTTAAAAGGCATTCATATGGAAGACGATACAACTAACAACACACCAGAAGAAAATACAGGAGCCCCGGAAGTTGAGATTATGGCGCCGGCAGAGGTGCAGACTCATTCGCGGATTGTAGAAGATCGAACTGTAGAAAATGTAATGGAAGACAGCTATTTGCGTTATTCCATGAGTGTTATTGTCGAGCGTGCTTTGCCTGACGTCCGTGATGGTCTAAAGCCTGTACACCGTAGAATTTTGTATTCTATGGACAAAAACGGCTGGAGAAGCGGTTCAAAGTTCGTCAAAAGCGCACGTGTAGTTGGTGACGTTATCGGTAAATACCACCCGCACGGCGATACGTCTATTTACGATTCTATGGTGCGCTTGGCGCAGCCTTGGTCAATGCGGCACATGCTGGTTAAAGGGCAGGGTAACTTCGGTTCTATGGACGGAGATCCACCGGCTGCTTACCGATATACCGAAGCCAAAATGGCTAAAATTGCCGAAGAACTCGTCGCTGACATAAATAAAGAAACAGTAGATTTTAGAGATAACTTTGACGGTTCTGAGCAGGAACCAACAGTATTACCAGGCAAACTACCTAACTTGCTATTAAACGGCCAACTGGGTATCGCCGTTGGTATGGCAACTAATATCCCGCCGCACAACCTAGGCGAATTATTGGACGCAACGATTCATCAGATTGATAATCCGGAAGCTACTGTTGATGATTTACTGCAATTTGTGAAGGGGCCCGACTTCCCAACTGGCGGTATTATTTACGGAAACGAGAGCCTTAGAACAGCTTACGCAACTGGCCGCGGCGGCGTTGTGGTTCGTGGTGTTGCTGAAATTGTAGAGAATACTAAGGGCAAGACTCAGATTGTTATTTCTGAAATTCCTTTTGGCCTGAACAAGGCCTCATTGATTGAAAAGATTGCAGATCTACATAAAGAAAAGAAAATTGTTGGTTTGAGCGACCTACGCGACGAAAGTTCCAGAGGGGAAGTGCGAATCGTGGTTGATCTGAAAAAAGATGCTTTCCCAAAGAAATTATTGAATCAGTTATTTAAATTAACACCGCTACAGTCATCATTTAACTTCAACATGATGGCGCTAGTAGACGGTATTCAGCCGCGTGTTTTGGGCTTGCAGGACATTATTCAAGAACATATTAAGCACCGCCAAGTTGTAGTACGTCGTCGTACTGAATTTGAACTAGGTAAGGCCAAAGACCGCGCTCATATACTGGAAGGCTTGAAGATTGCTCTAGATCATATTGATGAAGTTATCAAAGTCATTCGCGCCAGCAAAAGCAGCGAGGAAGCACAAACCAATTTAATAAAACAGTTCAAATTATCAGAGATTCAAGCCAAGGCTATTTTGGCTATGCAGCTGCGAGCCTTGACTGGTTTGGAACGTCAGAAAATTGAAGACGAACTAGCTGAACTGAAGAAATTGATTGCAGAACTAGAAGCTATTCTGGCTGACGAGAAGCGAGTTTTGAAAATCATCAAAACTGAATTTGAAGAACTAAAAGCAACGTATGCAAATGAACGCCGAACACAGATTATTCCTCAGGAATTAGGCAAGTTTAGCGAAGAAGAATTGATTCCAAACGAACAGGTTGTGGTGACAATGACAGCTGCAAATTACATCAAGCGAAGCAGTGCGAACGAATACCACAAGCAAGGACGAGGCGGCAAAGGCAAGCGCGGAATGACCACTCGCGAAGAAGACATGGTCAAGCAATTGGTGCTGGCGAATACACATGATTTCCTACTGTTCTTTACTGATCGCGGACGCGTATTTAGAATCAAGACTTACGAAGTTCCATCTACTGGATTAAGCGCGAAGGGCGTTGCAATTGCTAATCTGCTCCAGTTGCACCCAGACGAGGAAATTACGTCGATAATTACACATCAAACAGATGCAAAAGACGGCTTTATGTTCATGTCTACATTACGTGGTGTTGTCAAGAAGACATCAGTAGAAGCTTACAAAAATGTTCGAAGTTCCGGTCTGATTGCAATTAATTTAGATGAAGGCGATCAGCTTCGTTGGGTCAAACACACTACTGGAAATGATGAAATTATCATTTCTACTGAAGCGGGACAGGCGATTAGATTCCATGAAAGCGGAGTCCGTCCAATGGGCCGCGTGTCGCGCGGAGTGCGTGGAATTCGCCTGCGAACTGGTGATACAGCAATCGGTATGGTTGTAGTAGAGGAAGACGCCAATATATTCGTTATTAGTGAATTTGGTTATGGTAAACGAACCAAGGTAGCGCAATTCACCGCTCATGCCCGCGGCGGCGTAGGTATTCGCTCGGCAATAGTTAATGCTAAGACCGGAAAGCTAATGGGCGTGGCCAGTCTGAGGACAGGCGATGACCAGGAAATCATCATCATATCTAAGTCTGGACAAACTATACGCTTAGGTATGAACAACATTCCAGAAATCAGCCGTGCA
>CAZTWI010000010.1:13116-13705 GCA_964617685.1 uncultured Candidatus Saccharibacteria bacterium
TAGGCACCATCATGGCCATAGGCCACCAGATTGCCGAACCGCCAGAAGACGAAGAACCAACAGCTGCCGCCGAGCCAGTTAAAGAATAGTATCGACGTTTGCGGATTTACTCCGCGATAAGACGATTCAGAATTGCAGGAAAGAGCAGTCCGAACAATCTGATTACACCAGCTGCTCGGCACGATGAGAAAACCTATCTCGGTTTTCTCATGAGCGTAGCGATAATTACATCGACTAATTCCAAAATACCTGTTGACTTAACACTTTATAAGAGGTATTATGAACTTCACGTGTTTAGGGCTAGTTTTAGATTGTCTCTAAATTCACGTTAAAAGTACGTTAAAAATTGAATAGTGCAAATCAACGTCAATACGTATGAATAACTTCGGTTAATTATACGTAACGATATATTTTTAAATACAGAAGTCAGTAAATTAAATTTATTGAGTTCATGATTAAACTATCAAAAGTGTGGTTAAGGTGCCGGAGGCGCCCTTTAGGGGGAGTAGCCGGTCCCGAATGATTTATTCATTCGCACCGCGCGCGAGGGGCAAGCCCCTCGTAAACTATTATGGAGAGTTTGATCCTG
>CAZTWI010000011.1:0-11791 GCA_964617685.1 uncultured Candidatus Saccharibacteria bacterium
CCGCTGAAATGGAATTCTTTAGGCAGTTTGATCATCTCTTTACCTTGTTGTTTTAAGATTTCTTCGGCGTAAGGCTCTTCGGATTCGCGCATGTTGGGCAGATTAGCCATTACTGCCTTGTTGCCTCTGACCAATGCCCAGTTTGCAGTGTAAACTCCGTCTTGAGAGCTATCTGGCGCATCTACTTTCACTACTTCAATTCCTGCTTGAACAAAACATTCGCGTATTTCGGCATGTTCCTGAATTGCCCGCTCTAAATGAACAGGAATTTGGTCGTCCATATGAGCATTAATAGCATATGTATCGTCAAAATATTCGGCTCCGGACATTAAAACTTTGGTGTTTATTTTGTTCATACTAGAACTATTCTACTACCTCTGGCAGGATAAGCAAAAGTACATTGCTTTTTACGCGTAAATATGCTACAATATCAATATGTCTAAGAATCCAGAAATCCATAGATTAACAGAGAGTAAAGAACACTTATCAGAAAGCGCGCATTTAATTTATCTTGACGCTCCTGGATACTCTGGCGAAGACCAAGTCATAAAGAGCCTTGAGGAACACGGCTATATATTGTCTCCTTATTCGGAAAATGACGGTAATCTATGGGTTTATAATGCAATTGGATTATCTTCGATTGGCGGATTTTTAAATAGTACCCGCGTTGATTCGCGCGGAGCTGAAAAAAGAACGCGAATAGTACAAAAGATAGCAGGCCTTATTGATGAAATTTCTGCTGATAAAATTGTTATCAGCGGAGACGAGACTACCTATAAAAATCTTGCGCTTGATGAAAGTACTAGACCCGTATTTCTGCCAACTGGCGTTAGTTTTTACGAAACAGACTCGGTATTTGAGGCAGAGAGTCGCAATAAAGTAGTTAAGCTGCAGATTGCCTCAAGTATTTTATCAGTGATGGGACCGGAAGACCGGACTCCATTTGAAGGGCTGATCAGATAATGACCGCACTTAGCCAAGAGGTCTTTCCTGGTGCTGCAGAGAAAAATGAATTCATTTGCGAGGTTGATTACGATGCCAGCTTGCTACTGGGAGACTCAGCTCATCATGCGCAAATTGTAGTTGATGAGAATGATAAGAAATGGGTTATGAAATCACAAGACGTTTCTTATGGCAAAGCCCTGAATGAATTAAATATGCTGGATAGATTCCAGAGAGAAGGCGTTCCAACTCTGCCACTGAACGGCGCCCGCCCATTTATAGTTAAGGCAGAAGACGAAAAGGATTCAGCCACGTTATTCCTTCCTTTTATATCAGGACTTCAGCCGCTGACTAGATTGGACTGGGCTGCGCATGTTGGAACTGACAGCTACGAAAGGCGAAGAGAGGACCTGAGTCTCTGCATCAGATTAGCTGCAAAAATGCATCTTAGAGGATTTACTCACGGTGATTTTCAAGTTAAAAATATTGGTCTTTTAAGGAGCGGCAAAATTGTTGCTTTTGATCTTGAGAATAGCCACGAATTCCCCCAGGGTTCACTTCAAGACAGTAGGGTGATACAAGAAAAAAGCGATGATCTTGTCTCGCTCTTTAAATCTGTAAGATTAAACGGTTTATTCACGGACACTAATCCGGATATTCGTAGAGCTGAGATATCGGATATTTTGTTTGGATACTGTGAGAAGATGAATCTGAGTGAAGATTCAATTGAAGTTGTAGAAAGAGCAGAAAAACAGATATTTGAATGGATTGAAGACCCTGATCGCATTACTAGAGCCCTATCAAGGTTCGTGATAAACAAAACTTGACCAAAGGGTTGGCAGTCTTGTACTATGAGTGCTAGAAACGGGGGTACTTCTGCGAGAATCCCCGTTCCTAACAAGAAGGCGTTATTTGAGATGCTTTTTTGCTAGGTGGAATAAAGATTTAAGAGGAGTAATTAGATATGGGGAAAGTTCCACTGGAACCTTTAAGCGATTATGTAGTTGCTTGCCAAGAGGCTGCACAGACTAAAACAGCCAGCGGTTTGTTATTGCCGGACAGCGGTACAGAAAAGCCGAAGATTGCTACTGTTGTTGCGGTTGGACCGCTTGTAAAAGATGTGAAAGTGGGCGACAAAATTATCTTTGGCGGCTACAGCAACACCGACATCAAAATTGACAGTGTAGAATACATGCTTATCAAACAAGAAAATATTTTTGCGAAAATTAATTAATTTTACTTGTAAATTTAACAAATTATAAAGTGATGAAAGGAAAGTAGTTCTTTCCGGCCAAGGCATTTACTGTAATCCGAGCACATTTTGCGAAGTCGTATAAACAATACTACGAGTAAAATTGCCGCAGGAGTAGAGTGAATGACCGCTCCGAAAATTACTACGCAATTTACTATGAGTAAGAAAGTTTTCTATGATGAAGACGCCCGCAGACGAGTTTTGGGCGGGGCAGAGATTCTATACAACGCCGTAAAGACAACTATGGGACCGAAAGGCCGCAACGTGGTTATCAGTAAAAGCTACGGCAGCCCGACAGTTACTCATGATGGTGTTACTGTTGCCAAAGGTGTTGATATTGCTGATGTCGATGATGAAACGCTTGGGTATAAAGTCGGAGCGGAGCTAATCAAGCAAGCCGCCGGCAAAATGAATGATGTTGCCGGTGACGGCACAACGACAGTTACTGTTTTGACCTATCATATTCTGCATGAGGCGAATAAATTAATTGCTGCCGGACATAACCCAATGCTGCTTCGTAAAGGGTTAGAATCCGCGGCTAGCGATGTTATAAAGAAACTAAATTCTGCCAGCGAAGATATTGCCGGTAAAAAAGACCGTATTGCCGAAGTTGCCACAATAAGTGCCGGCGACGAGCAAATTGGCGCTTTAATTGCGGACGTCATGGAAGCAGTCGGAAAAGACGGCGTAGTAACTGTTGAAGAAGGTCAGGGTCTAGAGCTAGAAAGCGAAATTGTAGAAGGATTTACTATCGATAAAGGCTTCGCAAGCCCTTACATGGTGACCGATACCGCGCGCATGGAAGCAGCTTTTGATAAGCCGGCGGTGGTTATTACAGATAAAAAGATCAGTAATATTCAGGAAATTTCCGGACTTATGGAGCAATTGGCTCAAGCAGGCAAGAAAGATCTGCTGCTAATAGCCGAAGACGTTGAAGGCGATGCAATGACAATGTTGATTCTAAACAAGCTGAAAGGCGTGTTTAATACAGTTGTAGTTAAGGCTCCGAGTTTTGGCGACCGCCGCAAAGATATTTTAGAAGATATAGCTATTCTGACCGGTGCGATTGTCATTTCTGAAGAGCAAGGCCATAGTTTTGAGACTGTTGACGGTAGTTTTGTAGGTTCAGCCCGCAAGGTTATTGCCGACAAAGACAACACGACAATTGTCGAGGGAGCAGGCAAGGTATCAGATGTTAAAACTAGAATTAACCAGATAAAAGCTCAAATTAAGGCTTCAACCAGTAATTATGACAAAACCGAACTTACGAAACGCCAGGCTGCATTGTCTGGAAAAGTTGCGGTGATTAAAGTCGGCGGCGCATCTGAGACGGAAATCGAAGAGAAGAAATATAGAGTAGATGATGCTGTGGCTGCTGTCAAAGCTGCAATGGACGAAGGTATCGTAGCAGGCGGCGGCGTGACTTTGGTGAATTTAAGTACAGATATTAAATCGCTGAAAGACGAAACAGAGAATGCCGGCGCACAACTATTAGCGCGTTCGCTTGAGAAACCATTTAGGATATTAATGGATAATTCGGGAATCAATGCTGATGAGTGGCTTCCGAAAGTAAAGGCTGGTAAGTCTGGCCAAGGCGTTGACGTTAACAATCCAACCAAACTTGTTGATCTGAAATCAGCTGGGATAATTGATCCAGTACTGGTGACTAAGCAAGCAGTTCAAAATGCTGTCTCAATAGCAGGCACAAGTATGACCATGGGCGCGTTGGTAGTTGACGTACCAGAAAAGACCGATTCAGCAAGCGCCGGAGGCGGAATGTCTCCAAATATGATGATGTAGAGACTAAGTCTCTCTGAGCTACTGATACAAAACTCAAAAGTATTTGCAAAAAAGTACTATTTGTCGTATTATATTACGAAGACAACTGGGTGGAAACAGGAGATACTTGCAAAATGACGCGCCTATTCAACCGAAAAGATAAAACCACCATTGCTGAACTTGAAGAGTATTACTCTTCAACTGGGAAAAAACATCGAAGCGGAATGGCTTGGCTGATGGCATTTTTGAGCATTGCTCTGACGGTTATTGTTATTATAGCCCTATTCTTTTTAGGAAGATGGATTTATCGCACTGTAACTGATAGCAATGACTCTACTACAACAGTGAGCGAGACTGAAGGTGGCTCCGTTGATCTGCCTACTTTTGACAGTGATACTGCTGGACAGCAGGGAGAGCAAGAAGAATCAGGTTCGACTGCTTCGGAAGCTGGCGGAGTAGTTTCAGACGAGGCAGCAGTAACTACTAATGACGGCCAGAATTCTAATGCAGGCTCTACAGGTTCTGCGGATTCAGGAAGCTCAGCCGCTGGTACAGACACTGTTCCAGACACTGGTGCGGGTGAAGTTATTATACTAATACCAATAGTTGCAGGCGCAACCGGATACTACCTCTCTCGCAGATATATGCTAAAACAAAATTAGTAGATTTTTGAACCTAGTTATTATTCTGGACCCAAATCTCTAGCACTTAGACTATTTTCGTTTTGAATTGGCGGAACGGAAGAAGGCGTATATCTAATACGCTGACCTGAGTACCGTAATAATTCAAAACGAAAATAGACAAGAAACTGACGAAGTCAGGAAACAGGTCAGTTAGTACTGGAGTTTTGGGAGAAGTAGTTGATTTCGTTGACTATGTCTAACATTGCTTGCGCGCGAGCCTTGTCGTCTTCAATCTTCTTGGCTGCTTCTAAGGCTTTTTCGAGCAAAGTATGGTTGTCGTTAGCCTGAATCATCATCATGGTTGTTTTGAAGGTTTCCTCAGCTGTTCCGTCTAAGTGTTCTACAAGAGGCTCAAGATGTTCCAATGCCTCCTGCTTCATTCCGGCTAAGTGTTCTGGATCTGCTGTATCTGGAGTTAACGGTGTGGCGGTTGAGTCATCTGCCGGCGTGTCTGCAAAAGGTGAAGCAGAGCTTGGATCAGTTGAAACTATTGGTGAAGGGTCGCTCACCACCGAATCAGATATGACCGGGCTTGTAGCAGGTGCTGGATCTGGAAGAGGTAAACTGGAGAAACCTTGAGCTGGTTCTGCTGTATGAGTAGCTGCAAAATTGGGCTCGGGCGTGTTGGTGTTAGTCACTGCTGGGCTTGCAGGAGTAGACGACCATGGCTGCTGAGGCGGCTCAATAGTGTGCGCTGGCTCGCTTGCCAGCTGCTTTACATTGTCCAGCATTGCCGGATCGTCATTTGATTGTTGATTATCGTCATTTGTACCAAACATTTATAGTGTCCACCCATTAATTAGTATTATATTAACATAAGAAGTAAATACAGGGTAGTTCTTTTGCTATACTAGTTCCATGCTGGATGATTTGAAATATATACACACAAAAGATGCTGAAGATGCTTTGGGAGTTGCTGCAAAACAATGGCAGCAGTTGGAAACGGTCTACGAACTGCCAGGATTAAATTTTGAGGTAGAGAATATAGTTTTTGCGGGGATGGGCGGTTCGGCTTTGTGGGCTTTGCTGTCTCAGACCTGGCCAAACTACAAAGTCCCGTTTCAGATTTGGCGGAAGTATGACCTACCAGATTTTGTTGGGTCCAAAACACTCCTAATTGTGTCGAGTTATTCAGGGAATACAGAGGAAACACTGTCTGCTTTGGCGGCCGGGGAAAAGGCCGGCGCGCAGATTGTTGTAGCTGCAAGTGGCGGCAAGCTAATCGAAATTGCGGAAGAAAAAGGGTATCCATACACATTACTGCCTAAGGCTTCACAACCTAGATTTGGAGCTTTGAACGGATTGAAATCTCTGGTTACTATATTGGAAAAAACCGGACTTATAGAGGTTGAGAATGCAGAAAAAACTCTGCATGAAACGTCTGAATTTTTAAAAAATGAAATTTCTAATTGGCTTCCAGATGTTCCGACTTCTAAAAACCCAGCTAAGCAGTTAGCGCTTGAAATTGCCGGAACTTCGCCGGTTATTTATGCCGGCCCAAAGATGTTTCCGGCGGCTTATAAATGGAAAATCAGCTTTAACGAAAACGCCAAAAACGTTGCGTGGTGTAATGAGATTCCAGAATTTTCACACAACGAATTCCTGGGTTGGACATCGCATCCGGTCGACAAGCCGTATTCAGTGATTGATTTGCGTAGTAGTTTAGAACATCCTCGTGTTCAAAAAAGATTTAGCGTTACGGAAAGATTACTATCAGGAAATCGGCCGCATCCGCAAATTGTTGAAGCGAAAGGCGAGACAGAACTAGAGCAAATGCTATACCTAGTCGCCTACGGCGATTTTGTGAGTCTCTACACAGCACTTCTAAATGGTCTGGATCCAACACCGGTAGACCTCATAGAAAAAATGAAAACTGCCCTAGACGAATAGATATTAGAAACTGTCGGTGAAGTTGGAGCTGTACTGGTTTTTGGTCCATATGATGAAGCCTATTGCTACAACAAGCAGGACTAGTAGAATTACTGTTCTATGCCATTCTTTTAGGTGAAATTTTTTCATCCCGTTAGAAATCTCCCAATAATATTTGTAAATTATCGATAAGTTGCATGTTGTTTTCTAGGTAATTTCTAACGGGATTCATTCTGCCGTCTCCGATATTGTTTCTAGGTTTAGATTGATTGGTTTTGCAATAATCACTAAGCGGTTTTTTGCAGTCCAAATAGGAGTGCAAGTGTAGAGTGTCAGTTGTTTCTCGTGAGTTGGAGCTTCAATTTCGACAGCAGAGGGCTCAACAGTTTTTGACTCTGTAACTTCATATAATACTTCTTGTCCTTCCCAATAGATCGCTATTTTCTGCCCAGGTTTAACTTTGTCTAAGTTGTAGAAAGTAGCTGTGTTATTTCCAAAAAAGCGATGTCCGACAATAACCGTATTGCCGTTTTCAAGCGGGGTTTTTGATTGCGGCCGCTGCCAGGTTCCGCCGTTATTTATGACATTTATAGAATTTCCTTCTAGAATTGGTTCGTCTAAAGCTATATCCGGGATAACTATTCGATTTCCATCTGGCGCAGCGGTTGAATCTGAACCAACAGATTCGGCCAGAGCACCCGCATAAGGAGCGATTGTATCCGGTGATTTATTACGCAGCCAGAAACCAATTTGCGGTAAAAAGGGCGAAAGAGCTATATACAAACCAAGCAGTATTACTACCAAAGAGAGAGTATTATTGATGTTTTTGTGCGATAGTCTCATCTATATTATTGTAACTCAGAGAACCAAAGTAACTAGTTGCTGGTTCTAAGCGCAGTAATCGGATCTTTTCGAGCAGCTTGGGCCGCCGGTAATATGCCGGAAATTACCCCAGTTAGAGCAGACAGGCTGAACACTACAATAGCTACTTCCGGAGTAATTACGGGTTGCAGGTCGGTAGTAACACGGATAATTGCATTTGCCAGCAAAGCTACGATAATTCCAAAAATACCCCCGACTAGACTCACGACTATCGCTTCCATGACGAATTGCCCGAGTATCTGGCGGTTGGTCGCACCGATAGCTTTTCTGATGCCTATTTCCTTGGTTCTTTCGCTAACTGTCGCAAACATGATATTCATAATACCGATCCCTCCAACAATAAAGGAAATGAATGCCACTCCGGCTATGAATACTGTCAATTGATAGAATATTTCGTTAGTTGCCTCTAATGCCTCGTCTTTTTCTAATATTGTGAAATCCTCCTGTCCTGCGTGGTTGTTTTCCAGGGTTTGTCTAATAGATTCTGCAGTTGCACTAACTTTCTCCGAGTCTCCTGCTTCTACAAAAAGCTGCAATAGCTGGATATTATTGCTGACTTCTTTTGCAGAGTCGTAGGGAAGTACAATTGCGCTATTGATGTTTATCGCCGCGAAGGTACTGGAACTTTGCTGTTCAAATACACCCGATACAGTGTAGTCCACACCTCTGATACTTAGCTTTTTACCAATTGGTACATTTTCTCGGAATAATTTTTCGGCGACATCCCGGCCGATTATCGCTATCTTTTTATTGGCGTTGGTTTCGTCAAAAAAATTGCCGTATTCTACTTCTTGATTTAAAAAGCGCGGCAAATTATCGGTACTTGCGATTAAACTTCCGGTGTATTCTCTATCTTGATAACTTGCAATTCCGCTTATGACTCCTACTGGTACTACAGATTTCACACCTGCTACCTTTTCAACATCTCTCCAGTCTTTTTCGCTCAAACTTCCGGCTCCGCTTGTAAAGTTCCTAAGTGAATCTAAACTGATTATTTTGGCTTCGGTTTTTTTACCGGGCCGAATAACTATTAGAGAATCTCCGACTTCTCCTGCTTGCTGGGTGATCTGTTGTCTGACACCTTCTCCTAGAGAGACAATTGTAACAACAGAGCTGACGCCAACGATTATGCCGAACATTGTCAGCGTGCTGCGGAACCTAGCGCCTCTAATTGAGCTGATACTCATTTTGAGATACTCACCGAACATCATTTTTTCGCCTTCTTGTTTTTTCGAGCTTTGCGGCGTTTCTTGGTATCGCTCTTTAATTTTTTCTTATTCTCAGGCTTTATATCGTTATGAGGATCCGGCATTGTTTCCATCATGGCGCTGACATTCGCCAGTTTTTCGTCGTCATCCGATTTGCGTAGATTTGTAATAGCTCTTTGTACGCGGTCTGGGATTTCACCCACAGCGCTAGCTTCGTCATAGACGATACTGCCGTCAAGCATATATATGATTCGATCAGCGTAGCGGGTAAGGGAAGGGTTGTGAGTTACCATTAGAACAGTATTTCCCATTTTGTGAACTTCGCTGAGCAGTTCCATGACTACTCTGGCTGATACGCTGTCTAAGTTTCCTGTCGGTTCGTCAGCGATGATAATATTCGGATTATTAACCAGAGCGCGAGCGATTGAGGCTCTTTGCAGCTGGCCGCCGGACAGTTGGCTTGGCAGGTATGATTCACGGTCTGACAATCCGACCTGCTCCAAGACACGTCCAGCAGCTTTTAGGCGTTTAGTCTGGCGCGTACCCTTGTAGGCAAGGGGAAGGGCGACATTTTCCAGAACAGTCATCTTAGGAAGCAAGTTGAAAGATTGGAAGATAAAGCCTATATTGTCACGGCGTACTTTTGCCTGTTTATTTTTTTTGAGACGAGAGACATTTTTGCCGTTCAGTTTGTAAGTACCATGAGTCGGCCTGTCTAGTAACCCAAGAATATTCATCAGGGTTGTTTTACCGGAGCCGCTTGGTCCCATAACCGCAATAAATTCGCCTTTCTCAATACTAAGAGACACTTCATCAAGAGCAATCGTCGTAGCATCGCCGAAGCCGTAAAGTTTGGATAGTTCACTTATTTCAATAATAGGCATGTCATACCATTCTACATCTGTAGTTATAAGTTATACAAGCATAAGAGTCGACATTTTCTATACAAATATTACTCTGTTAAACTACATTAGTACGGAAGATTCGCCTAGTGGTCTATGGCGCCGCCTTGGAAAGGCGGTTTGGGGGCAACTCCATCGAGGGTTCGAATCCCTCTCCTTCCGCCATTTGGGTATTTATTTTAGCTCTCAATCTGTTATAATCACTCGGTAACCCGCGGAGAGGTCGTATAGTGGTTTAGTACAGTGGTCTTGAAAACCGCCAGGCCCGCAAGGGTCTCGAGGGTTCGAATCCCTCCCTCTCCGCCAATTTAATATCCCGCTTTCCCGGCGGGTTATTAAATTGACAAAGTTGAAGAGTATTCGAACCTGGTAGGGTGAGGAATGCCAGTGGCATTCCGGAAACGAACAAACTCTTGCGAACTTGTTTGCAAAGATGTTTTTCGGGGGTCGCGCTTGCGTGACCGAATCCCTCCCTCTCCGCCAAATGTAAATCCCCAGTTATCTGGGGTTTTTCATTTATTAATTTATTAAAAGGAAACTAATACCCAGCTCTTTTTAGGTCGAATGCGCTATACTTTTAAGTAGACTTAAAGGGAGGTAGTATGGTCTTTATAATTATAGTAGCGTTACTGGTTTTTCTAGCTTTCGGGCTGTTCACGGTACGTCAGCAAACGGCAGCGATTGTCGAGCGGTTTGGAAGATTCAAGCGTATTGCGGGCGCGGGTTTGAACTTTAAGATTCCTCTAATTGACCGTATTGCCGGCCGTATTTCTTTGCGGGTACAGCAATTGGATGTGCGCGTTGAGACAAAAACGAAAGATAACGTATTTGTGAATGTAATCGTCAGCGTGCAGTATTTTGTGATTCCAGACAAGGTAGTAGAAGCCTTCTATAAGCTGCAGAATGCAGAGGCTCAGATTACCAGCTACGTGTATGATGTTGTTCGGGCGCGAGTTCCGAATATAATACTCGATAACGTGTTTGAGACTAAGGACGATATAGCACAAGCGGTCAAGTTGGAGTTGGAACAGATTATGGATGACTTTGGCTATGGTATCGTCAAGGCGCTTGTGACCGATATTGATCCCGATGCAAAAGTGAAAGCAAGCATGAATGAAATCAATGCAGCCCAGCGGCTACGGGTCGCGGCAGTTGAACAAGCGGAAGCTGACAAAATACGCGTTGTTAAGGCTGCCGAAGCAGAAGCCGAAAGCAAGGCTTTGCAAGGAAAGGGTATTGCGGATCAGCGCACAGCTATTGTTAACGGTTTGCAGGATAGTGTTTCGCAATTTCGCGGAGAAGTTCCGGGTACCAGCGCTCAAGAAGTCATGAATCTTGTGCTGATGACGCAATATTTCGATACTCTGAAAGATGTCGGACTTAGCTCTAATTCAAATACCATTCTCATTCCTCACAGCCCATCGGGTATGAACGACATATCTGAACAGCTTCGGAATGCCATGATAACCGCTAACGAGGTGAGTAAGAAATCTACGCACACAGCTCCGCCAAAGTCGTAAATACTATGAATATGTTCAAACCATCCGAGGCGAAAAATAAAGCTGATTATATTGCGATGTTGCCGGAAGAGCGTAGAAATATTTTGACAACACTTGATCAAGTAATCCGGCAAACTGCTCCTGAACTGAAAGAATTCTATGCATATAATATGCCGGGTTACGGCGCATTCACATATGTAAATCACAAGAAAGAAGAAGTTAAATGGCCGGTAATATCCGTAGCCAGCCAGAAAAATTATGTCAGTGTGTATGTCTGCGCGGTAGAAGACAATGAGTATATTGCAGAAAAGTATAAAGACGAACTAGGAAAAGTAAGCGTTGGAAAAAGCTGCATCAGGTTTAAAAAATTGGAGGATTTAGACATGGGAGTCTTTAAAAAAGTCATTAAACTTGCAGCAGAAAATCCAGGATTAGTATACGCAGGTGACCGAAAAAAATCTTAGTCGTTGTACGTGGGTGGGTAGCGATCCAATCTACATTAAGTATCATGATGAGGAGTGGGGAATGCCTATCTATAGTGATCGAAAGCAATTCGAGTTCCTGATACTAGAAGGAGCTCAGGCTGGTTTAAGCTGGATAACTATTCTAAAAAGGCGGGAAGGCTACGCCAGAATCTTTCACAATTTTGATCCGGAAAAGGTTGCCAAAATGAGCGAGCAAGATATTGAAAGAGCACTAAATGATCCAGGAATTATCCGGAATAGACTAAAAGTAAACGCAACAGTGAATAATGCCAAAGTATTTTTAGAGATCC
>CAZTWI010000011.1:11801-13341 GCA_964617685.1 uncultured Candidatus Saccharibacteria bacterium
CAGGTTCCGGCCACTTCTCCAGAATCAGATGTATTAGCCGGAGATTTGAAAAGACGCGGAATGTCATTTGTGGGCAGCACAATCATTTATGCGCATATGCAGGCCGTCGGTATGGTCAACGATCACACGACTGACTGCTTCCGCTACAAAGAACTGAGCTGATTTTCTGAGGTTTAAACTATAAACCGTAAACTGTTTACTGTAAACTGTTTTTATGGCTGGAAACGCTACAGTAATATTTGATTTTGACGGAACACTGGCAAATAGTGTTGATTTGATGTTCCGTCTTTATAATGACCATACTGAGCAGTTTGGATATTTGCCGATGAAAAGAGAAGAGTTTCCTGAAATCAGGCGAATGGGTTACGCCAAAGCTATGCGCACAAAGAAAGTAAAAGTCCGTATGCTGCCTAGAATTATCATGACTCTAGGCAAGGAAATGAGAGCTTCTATGGACGAAGTGAAACCCTACGAAGGTATAGTTGATATGCTTTACGGTTTGCAGAAATATGGATTTTCTATAGGAATTTTGACTTCCAACCAAGCAGGATTAGTGGATGATTTTCTGAAAGCTCATAAATTTCCGGAGTTTGATTTTGTTGTGTCTGAAAAGACTTTGTTCGGTAAAGACAAAGCATTACGAAGAATATTTAAGAGATTCGGGCTTGATAGAGACCAAGCTGTCTACGTCGGTGATGAGCCTAGAGACGTGTCCGCTAGCCGAAAGGCAAGGATACGATCAATTGCAGTGACTTGGGGCTTGGGGGGCCATGAAGCATTTGAAAAGGTAAAACCGGATATTCTTGTTTCAACTCCAGAAGAGCTGCTGCAAAAAATTATTGATCTATCTCACGCGTGATGATACGGGTGGTTTATGGAAATGGTGTAAGCCCTGTATATCTGCTCGGCCAACACAAGCCGAGCAATCTGGTGCGGTAGAACTAATTCTGATAAAGCTAGAGTTGCATTTGCACGCTTTTTGACACTATCCGCTACTCCGTATGCTCCGCCGATTATAAAGACTATGTTTTTTGATTGAGTAAATAGCAGTTCGGAAAATTTTTCAGATGTATACTGAGTTCCGGTTTCATCTAGAAGTATAGTGAAATAATCTTCCGGGATATGTCTCAGTATGCTCTCAGCCTCTTGTTGTTTACTACTGTTCGTAGTACCGTTTCCATGTTTAATAAAATGCCAGGACAAGTTTATTGAACGGGGAAGCCGGGTCAAATAATCATCTAGCATAGTGCTCAGAGGTTTGGAGGGTTTAGCGCCCACGGTAATAATTTTAATAATCATATGATTTCATGATAACAGATGTAGAAATTTATTAATTGGCACTCTGGGGGTGGGTATTGCTAATTTATCTGCAGTCATGTATTATTCTTTAGCTACAAAGTTAGCAAGCTAAAACGACCGATAAATATACCGAATTTAGAATTTAAAGAGTTGTTTTCCGATCAATAGTATTTTCGGAAGACGAGGAGGGTTATCCTAATGTATTCAGCAGCAGTTAATGCGCACATCCGCGACCTAATCG
>CAZTWI010000012.1:0-1380 GCA_964617685.1 uncultured Candidatus Saccharibacteria bacterium
AGCATAAGGTCATAGGTGAAAACTGCCAGTGGCAGTTTGGAAACGAATCTTCACCTAAAAGCTTGCTTTTAAGGCAGAAGTTCGGGGGTCGAGGAACGTGACCGAGTCCTAGCAACATTCTGCTGCCCCGAAACTTTATGATAGAAAACCAGTTTTCATCAGAAGATTTCCTTGCAATGAGCCACCGGCTCATCTCACCCGCAACCAAGATAAAGGTCCATCAGAAATGATGGGTTTTTATCTTTCTGTAGCCTGCGAACAAACAGTAGCGGCATGTTAAGATAGGGTCAAGATATGGCAAGCAAAACTCATCCAATTGTTTCTGTTAAAGATTTTAATCTAAGGCTTGGAGGCAAAGATATTGTCCAAGACCTGTCATTTGAAATAAAGCCAGGTGAAGTATTTGCACTACTTGGCGCAAATGGTTCCGGTAAAACTTCTACGGTCAGAGCTCTGCTTAATATTTACCAGCCTACGTCAGGCCAATTACTTGTAGACGGCAAACACTATACTCCGGAACGAGCCCACTTGGTGGGGTACCTTCCTGAGGAAAGAGGATTGTATATTCGCAGTACAGTAATTGATGTTATGACCTACTTTGGTGAGCTTAAGGGAATGAATAGAGCAAGCGCTCGTAAATTTTCTCTTGAGTATCTTGAACGAGTAGGTCTCGCGGATAAAGCTAAGCTTACGGTCAAAAAGCTGTCCGGCGGACAACAGCAAAAAGTACAACTCGGTGTTGCAATAATAAACGATCCTAAACTTCTAATTTTGGATGAACCAACCAAAGGACTTGATCCGGTTAATCGTAAGCTTTTACTTGATATTGTTGAGGAATACCGGGCAAAGGGCACGGCGGTTATTTATATAACGCATCTGATGGAAGAGGTTGAACGCCTGGCTGACCGAATTTTAATTATTAAAAATGGCGTTAGTAAAGCTTATGGTACTAAAGATGAGCTCAAAAAAACTTACAACTTGAAAACTATCGAGGATATTTTCGTATCTATTTATGCGGAGGGACAGGAATCATGAGCCGTAATCGTAAACTCCATTCTGTCATTCGTCACGAATTTCTTACCATCATAAGACAGCCGTCATTTTGGATTTCGCTGTTTGCTATGCCGTTACTTATCGGGGTGATTATGCTTATTAGCGCTGTGACTAACTCATCAGATGAAATCACTATTGATCAAAACAATAGTAATTTAACAGTTATTGTTATTGACGAAAGCAATATTATACGCCCTGAAATTTTAGCAAATTACAGCCTGGATACTGAGCATCCTGAGCTGCAAGACAATCTAAAGCAACGGGTCAAAGCAGGTACTCTTGATGGGCTCATCATATACCCGAAAGAGATAGAAAATACTGGCAAGT
>CAZTWI010000012.1:1390-12997 GCA_964617685.1 uncultured Candidatus Saccharibacteria bacterium
GTATGCTGACAATACTGACGGAAAAAATGCCGCGATAATAACCGAACTAGGACGTGTTATCTTACAACAGAGCATTCTTGTGCCCCTGCAGTCAGAAGAACTCGCAACCCTGGTCTTAACTGGCGGCGAAGGCAACTTGGAGAGCTTTTCACATGGCGAGCCTACGCGGGAGTTTATTGAGAAAATCGTTCCCGGCAGCTTCCTAGTACTCTTCTATGTTGTCTTGATTTTCTCAGTAGGATACGCGCTAACTTCCGTATCGGAAGAAAAAGAAAATCGGTCAATTGAAATGGTTTTGAGCTATGTTAAGCCACAAACACTTATTCTGGGCAAGCTCATGGCGATAATCCTTGTAACACTTACACAATTGGTTATTATTGCCATGTTGGCTGCTGTTGCATATTTTATAGCTCAGTCGCTTGGTAATGACCTTTCCCTGCCATTTAGTATGAACGACCTGACTTTTGTGCCATCTGAACTATTATTTGGCGTAGGTTTCTTGGTTTTTGGATTCATTTTCTATGTTGCACTGATGGCTATGATTGGAGCGATTTTTCCTTCAGCAAAAGAGGCTAGCGGGTTTTCGACAGTCTTCTTTATCTTGCCGGCAATACCCTTCTGGGGACTAAATGCTATCACCAATCAACCTTCTAGCATGTTTACCCAAATACTCACCTACTTCCCGCTCACTTCACCTACAACAGTGCTGCTTCGTAACGCCACAGGTAATATCAGCGTTGCGGAAGCAACTCTTTCCTTCGCTATTCTTGTAGCCACAACTGTTATCACTGTATTCCTCGCAGCCAAGGCTTTTCGATTAGGTACGCTTGAATATTCTAATCGTATAAAACTCACTTCTCTCCTCAAGCAATAGACAGACTTACCAACTTTCTTATAGACTCCAGTACAAACTAAAAAGATTCCGCCAAGAATATGTCAGGGCGGAATCTTTTAACTTGTTGGGAAGCAAACCCCTATCGGCTAGTGGGCACGTCGCCGATAGCTGCTTACTTTATCGACTGGATCTAATAGAGCTTACCTATTTGCTCTGTTAAATTTGTTTTTCCAGTCGCGATGATTGTTATTAGAGCTTCTTTGGTCGGAAGAAGTTCTTTTATTCTTTTTTCGCTCATTCTGCCAAGAGCGGGTAGCGTTCTGGCCACGCTTGCTACAGTCGTGCTTTTTGTCTGCCGGATCTTTAATACGTAAAATTTCACCGTTATCTGCAGCAACATAAATACGCCATCCGTCCACAAACACTACCTTATAAACTTTTTCTTCGTTAAGTTTTGCAAGCTTTACCTTAGCCAAAACAACTTCTACACCAGGATGTTCAGCCTCGGCAATAGTTATAGCATCACCAATCGTAACTTCCGTCATTACTGGTTCTACAACCGGAGTTTCATCCTCGTCAACTACATCTATAGGCGGAACTTCTACATCATCAACCGTAGTTTCTACGGTCGTGTCCACCGCTACATCCGTCACTGGTGTTTCTACTATCATGTTGGCTTTCACTTCCGGCTGAGTGACGAACTGTTCCGGTTCTTGAACAGGTACTTCATTATCCGAATATGCATTAACTACTACTGGGGTTGTTATCGCGATTGCGAGCAGCGCAATAACCACACTATGTTTCAATTTGATTGCTTTGGTCATTTATACTCTCCTTAAAAAATTTTATTAGCAGTGTATGTAACGAATTAGACCGTGAAACGTTACATATACAGGAAGCTTGTATTCTCATTTCCGGCTTCAAGGCCGTCAATGACAGCTCGACGGAAGTTTTTATGTTGTCAGCGATGCGTTTAGCATCACCTCCAACATAGAAAACATCAGCCGAACTAACCCTGACAGCTTTGAACCGAAAAGCAGAATAAAAGATCCCTGTATGTGATAATAAATGGAATATGCTGGCTAAACGGAGGTTCACGAAAATGTATAACGACTACGCCGACGATATCTATCGCTTCCTATTCGTGCACGTCCGTGATGTCGAGGTAGCCGAAGATTTAGCGGCTGATACTTTCACCAAAGCCTGGAAACATATAAACACCTACGATTTCAAGCATCCTCGCGGCTGGCTGTACGCAATTGCCCGAAACACACTAACCGATTATTGGCGAAAGAAAAAGCCACTACCTCTTGACGTGGAAATTGAAATACCTGATGAATCACCATCACACGGTGAAGTTATGGACAAAAAATTAGAAAGAGTAGCTGTTGCAAGGGCCGTTTCCAAACTTCCAACCGACATGAAATCGGTTGTGAATCTACGTTTTATGCAGGGATATTCTGTGCGCCAAACAGCTGAAGCATTGGATCTGAACGAAGCAAACATACGAGTCATCCAATACCGGGCACTGAAGAAGATGAAGAAGGATCTGTCATGAAGAAAAAGCGACTAGAAAAAGATTTGAAGATCAGTGGCGCATCACGAAAAGAGCAGGCTGAACTAACAGCAATTGCAGAACAATTAGAGGTGTTCAAAAATATGCATCTTTCCAAAAATACCAGGGAAAGGATAGCCAGAATCCCGAATCAAGATAAAGTCGCAAAGCGCCCTTCTCTACGGCTTGCTCTATCCAGCCTGACAATGGCGACTGCAGTTTTCGTATTTATTTTCTTAGGCTATTCGCAGTTTGCTCAACAGTCGTCTCCTGATTCACCGTCTGCTCCTACGGAACAAGTCCGCGAAGACGAGCGCAAGGAAATTGAAACAATACTTGAAGAAAGTGAATCTCAGCTAAGAGAACTTCAGCAAGTGGAAGAAGCTCCGCCAGAAGCAGTTGAAGAGGCAAGGAAAAAATATGAACAAGCACTCGACAGGTGGAGAAACTGGGAAGCTGGAAATTCTAACAAAGATTCTGGCGAGCGTCAAAACCGCCGTAGACGTTCAAACAATGACGTAAGAGGAAGCTGGACTAATGGCGAACAAAACGAAGATCAACAATATCAAAATCGTTTCTGGCGCCGCTAGATTATATTTCTCTCATGGTTATAAAGCCTTAAAGAGTTAGAATAGTCGTGTGAATCAAGAAATCGTAGCCCAGCCTAAAAAAATAGACTGGCGAATACCCCGGCTTATAGGCAGCCGTTTTGTTGCTGCTGTTTTGATATCGTCGGCAATGCTGTCAATTAAGAGTGACGTCGACCGGGCAAATGAAAGCATACAAGCAATTGAAAATGTTGAATGTCTTGAAACATCCGTAAACGAACCTCCCTGCGATACGTTACAGAAGAATGATCAGAGCAATACAGACAACAGGTTAATTTCTGTACTACTTATTGGAGCAAATCTGTTAATAGCAACTGATACTGTGTCGAGATACCGGAGATTCAGAGCTGCAAGTCAAAATGTAGAGTACCAAGTTAATCACATTTACTCAGAAATAGAGTCCATTAAATCTCAACTACCAGAAAAACCCGAGTTATAAAAATTTGATATCTCTGACATTTTTTATAGTTTAAAAAGAGGATTTTTTTCTCTAACAATTGCTATACTAAAACCATGAGTGCAAAAAGTGAAACAACAAAACGTAAAATTGTAGTTAATAATCTAACCAAGCAATATTCTGGAACATCAAAACCGTCTCTAGATAATTTAACTCTACACGTAAATTCAGGTGAAGTTTATGGATTCTTAGGTCCTAACGGCGCGGGTAAATCTACCGCCATCCGCACTTTGTTGAATTTCATACAACCAACAAGCGGAAAAGCGGCCATACTTGATCTGGATATCGTAAAAGACAGTGTCGAGATCAAAAAATCTGTCGGGTATCTGTCTGGAGATTTTGCCGTCTATCCTAAAATGACAGGTACTAACTATCTAGAGTACATGGGTGAATTGCAGCCGCCTGTAAGCAAGCAGTACGTTCAAGAATTGGTTAAGAGACTAAAAGCTGAACCAGAAAAGCGTATGGGTGATTTATCACGGGGAAACCGCCAGAAGTTCGGTATTATCCAGGCCTTTATGCACAAACCGGATATTTTAATCTTAGACGAGCCAACCAGTGGACTTGATCCGCTTATGCAGGAAGAATTCTATAAATTGATATTGGAAGCGAAAGAGCGCGGTGCAGCTGTATTTATGAGTAGTCATATAATGAGTGAAATCCAAAAAATGTGCGATCGAGTTGGAATTATCCGTGACGGAAAATTGGTTGATGAGAGAACAATTGCTGATATGGCGACCCAGGCTTCTCAGACATTTGATGTTACCTTTAACGGCAAGGTGCCGCTGAGCGAACTAAAGAAAATTAAAGCGGCTCGAATTGTAGACAACAAAGATTCAAATGTTACCATTCACATGCATGGAGAATTAGCACCGCTATTCAAAGTTTTGAGCAATCACGAGGTGACCAAAATGGACGCACGAAACCTAGATCTGGAAGAGCTTTTTCTAGGATTCTATTCCGAAGAGGAGAAAAAATCATGAAGTCAGTTATCAAATGGACATTACGACAACGCAAAACCAGCACGATATGGTGGAGTTTTGCCATGGCGGCCTTCATATTCATCAATATGATTTTCTATCCTAGTTTCAAAAACGACGCGGCTGAACTACAGGAAAGTTTTGAGAGCCTGCCCGACGCAGCCGTTCAGTTATTCGGCGGAAGTACTGATTTCTTTTCTCCTATTGGATTCATGAATAGCCAGATATTCTTCATTATGTTGCCAATGATACTTGGTATTTTGGCAATTGCGCTGGGAGCTGGACTACTTGCTCGCGAGGAACAAGACAAGACAATTGAAGGCCTGCTTGCCCGACCTGTTTCGCGAACAAAACTCCTGGACGCGAAAGCTACAGCCGGTATGATTATCCTTACGATTGTTTCCTTAGTAGGACTTATAACGATAATAGTCACATCTAAAATAGTTGGTCTTGAGGTTGCTAATTCAGCGCTTATTAAAACGATGTTTGTTTGCTTTTTATTTGCCTTGTCTTTAGGTTCAATTACATATTTACTTTCTGCTACTGGCCGAGCCCGCAGTGCAAGTATCGGCATCGCTGCTTTTATTGGCATAGGCGGATATTTAGTCAGCTCGCTATCTGCTACTGTTTCTTGGCTAAACGGCCCAAGCAAGTTGTTTCCGTTTGAATACTATCAATCAGAAGCAATATTACGAGACACATATAACTGGAATAATTTATGGTACTTTATTCTTCTAATCGGACTTTGCAAACTACTATCTTGGCTAGCTTTCCGTAGACGCGACCTAGCCTGAACCAGCTAGTTTCCGAAGTATATCCTCATCCAAGAATCTAAATTTTTTTGGTACTGTGGTTTTTCAACAACTGGCTGCTGTGTTTCGACTTCCTGCTTTTCAGTAAGCGCGCCAAGCGCTACGTCTCTAGGCACAATATAGACTCGCTCACCCGGGCTGGCTTTGCCCAAGACACGCCTAGCTGTTAGTTCAGCGAATTCATCAGTAGCCAGGTATTGATTCTGTAGCTCTTTATTGCGATTTTCTAGCTCTAGGATTTCGTTTTCTTTCGCAATAGCAGCAACCTTCAACGTAAGATCATAGTTCTGCTGAACAATTTTTGCACCGTTCCAAAAAACACTAACTGCAATAAATCCCACAAATACCAAAGCCAGCAGACGAACATCATACAATCCTTTGTCTGACAGTTTTTTCTTTATAGTATTTATTTTGTCTGCAAAAAGAGCCATTACCTCTATAGTTTACACCATACGGAAAAGACTAAATCTAACATTAATTAATAAATGTATTGATGGTGGGGGTACCTGGACTTGAACCAGGGACCAATCGGTTATGCTTACCACTACAGTTTTCACTGCCGCTTTCGTGTTTGTGGTCTGGACTGTCTCTTTATCCAAGTATTGCTTGGATACTTGCCATACAGTCTCTACACCTTCCTAGAAATATATAAAACTAGGCTTGGCTCGGGATTACCAGTCTCAAAATGAGATAGAGGCTTCCCCGAATTTGACAAGTTATACTTACCGGTTACCCGTGTAAGCAGCCCTTTAACTTTTTGGCATATCTTTGACTTAGCCAAATTATTAATTGAGCCGACTGCTCTAACCACTGAGCTATACCCCCGCCATCAATAAACTTATAAATTTGTTAATATACGATCTAAACTAATTCTTGCTTTCCAAAAAGTAACATTTCCGCTCAGATGTATTACATTATACTCAATCTGATGATTTACTTCTAGAGAGGTTTTGAGAATTTATGTTTTTATTGACCGTGCGGGATCAATAGTACGCCTTGATTACAAAAACCTTCAGAGTTTGATCTACATTCTTCTGGTTTAAACATTGGCAAAGCTTCCGGAATCATAGAGCTGTACATTATCCCCAACTTATCGAGTTGTTCCAGATTCGGATTTCGTTGCCATGTGGTTACAGCCTCTATACGACTTACCCCAAGACTCTGCAAATCCTCTACTAAAGTAGCTGTGGTGCTTCCGGTTGTACCCACGTCCTCAATAATTAGAACAAACTCAGGTTTGAGTTGCTGGATAATAAATCGTGAAGCGCTATTAGCCTTTACTGTTTTTTTATCCACTTTATCTGTCAGTAGTCCAGAAATTGTGTCCACAACAAATGGAGCAACACTGCTAGAAAGTCTATTTGCTCCGTTCGCAACCCCTATAAGAGCATCTGGAAGATCATTTCTGTAACGTTCGCTGATCCATTGCGCATACACGTTAGTCCATTGCTTAAAGAAATCAGACCCAGTCAAAATCTTATCAAAATCTAGTTTCCTGCCATGATTGCCGCTTACAAACTCATGATGCTGAGTTGGAGGATCCAGAACCCCAACTGGATCGGTCATGACTCTATCACGAAATGCTTCAATTCTTCCTATTAGTTCCTCGCTGTATGACATGGTTATGCTGCTCTTTTGGCTTGGACAGCTTCCAGCCCAGCCTGTATTTCTGCTGTGACTTTATTAAATTCTTCTGCAGGATTTTCAGCCTCGGTTACTTGTCGTCCAATCACCAAACTAGAAGCACCAGCAACTATGGCCTGGTAAGGAGTTGTCGTGTTCTTTTGATCTTGTGCATCCGCACCCAAGGATCTAGTACCGGGAATCATACTAAACATCCTAGAAAAATCCTCGCTCCTGCCTACTACTTTATTGAGCTCTCTAGGAGAACATACCAGTCCGCCAACATTCGCTCTTACTGCTGCCTTTAGCCTTCTCTTGACTAGCGTGTTGCGTAAAAAACCGTAAGTTTCTTTTGTTTCTTCATCATCAACAGAAGTCAAATGGGTAACAGCAAGCATTTTTATCTCAGAGTCTTCAGCTATTTCCTGAGCCGCTCGCATAGAATCAATGCCGCTATTCGCATGGATAGTTATGCCGATAGGCGGGTGTTCAAGTTTTGCTAGATTAAGAACTATTTTAGCGGTTGTATTTGGAATATCATCAATTTTTGCATCGGCTACCCAATCTAATCCTTCTTGCCAGGCGATTTCTGAACAAACCTCCCAGCTATATGCGGATGATAACTCTAAACCTTCTTTTAGAACTGCTGCCCCCGCTTCATGAGCTATCGTCGCCAATTCTCTTGCACGCTTGATATCTGATGTGTCGACTGCTAGAAAAACTCTCTCTACCGCTGATAAATTTTGGTCTAGCATCATGAATTTCCTCTGTGCTCTCTCACAATTTTAGTTGTTTTGTTAAGTTTATAACTATTTATATAAATTTAAAAGAGCTAGATAGAGATCTAGCTCTTCACTTGCTCTGTGCTCCCCTAACTAAACTAGAGCAGGTGCTTCCGCTTTACTAATTACTTCTAAAACGGCTAGGAATGGTGCTTTTGCATGGTCAAGCGCTACATCGACATCTTTGAAATTACCATCTTCGCCTAAATGGTCTTGGGCGAGCTGGATGTTAACTTGCTGTTCCACAACATCCATTTTTAACCAACTTAGAACATCAGTCAGGTGCTTAGCAGCACTTCCACCCCCGTCAATATAACCGTAGCTAACGATAGCCGCTGGCTTGCCGCCCCATTCGTGGAACAGATGATCAATTGCGTTCTTTATCGGGGCAGGGATGCCGCGATTATACTCTGCTGTTAGGAATATATATGCCTCGCCTAACGAGATTTTATCTGACCAAGTCTTGTTAACTTCGCTTGGGAAATATGCAGGAGACTTACCGTCAAACATTGGCAAGTTCTCTATCTTAAGATCAATTACTTCTAGCTCGATGCTGTTTTCTTTGGCAACTTTAACAAGCCACTCAGAAATATGACCGCCGACACGATTCTGACGGGTAGACCCAACAATAAGTTTAATTTTTTTCATTTAGAAATTCTCCAATATTTTATACTTTTTTTATACTTTTTTATTAGTCGCTACATATTGTATAGTGACTTATGGAGTCAGTATAAAGCATGTCACTACACATTGTAAAGTCACAATGTGATAAAATGTAATTACTATGTCATTTGATACGCTTAAACCTCTTTGTTCATCTTTGGAGACCCGCGCCGGGTGTCTACAATCCGCGCTTGGAATACTTGGTGACAAGTGGACCCCCCTTTTGCTTGGACAGCTAGTCTCCGGCCAAAAAACATTTGGAGAGCTTGAATTACTTCTAAGCGGTATCAGCCCGCGGACTCTCAGTGCAAGACTAACCAAACTAGAACAAGCAGAAATTATAGTAAAGAATCAATATAATAAACACCCGCCGCGATATAAGTATGGTCTAACCGAAAAAGGTCATGAACTGCAGGAGGTTTTGCAAAACATGGCCGCTTGGGGCGAAAAATACTACGCCTGATTAAATATAGTCAGTAGACTTATATTTGTTAGGCGGCTAATTCTTGGGTTTCTACTAGTTTTGAAGCTACGCTTCCTAAATACCAGGCCATGTTTGAGTCAGATCTAGATGCGTGATCTGTTCTGTCTATAACTTCTTCTAGATCCCATAATCTAACTTCGTCAATTTCTGATTCTTGAATTTCAAATTTAGTAACGTCAATTTCTGATAGTGGAACATGAAAAATCCCTAGAGTGTCCCTATTTGCTCGAACTCGATCCTGCAACCAACGGAAATTTGGATAATTTCCGATGTGAGTAGCTGAATCCACATCAGCTGTAACTCCCAATTCTTCCGAAACTTCTCTAAGCGCACTTGGCAAAAATAACTCTTTTGGCAGCCTATTAGCATAGACCCCGTTCAGGACTCTCTCTTTAGCAGCTTTTTTATCTAGTTTATCAATACCGCCGCCTGGAAGTTGCCATAACTGTGTATTTCCGTAAGATTGACGTATAAGTGCCACTTCTGTGATGTCTACATCTGTCAAAGCAACAGCAGCACCAAAAGTAAGCGGATGAAAAGTACGCCAATAAACATCTCTAGCTGCGCCAAGAGTACGTTTTGTAGATTTTTTAAATGATTTCTCAACATCTTTTTTTATATCATCTCTGTGCCCGATAATTTCGGCCGCTCTAAGCGCTTGATTGGATATAAATTTATTTGTGCTCATAATTTGATTTCTAAATTTAGCTTAATATATAACTTATTTATAAAGAATGCAATAGTTTTCTTGCCTCTGCGACAGAGTTAGTGTGCATTATGCGGTCTCTTAACTCCGATGCCCCTGGAAAATCGCTGATATATACTTTCGCAAACTTCTTGAGGGGACTGAACGGCCTCTGTCCATCCGGATAAATCTGATCGTGAAGTTCTATATGTTTCTGAAGCAAACTAATGCGATCTTCTCTGGAAACTTTCGGCCACAGGCTAGGGTCCACAAAACAATAAGGGTCTTGAAATATTCCGCGTCCAATCATAATGCCGTCTACTCCGTATTGCTCAGCCAGTTCTATGCCCTGTTTTCTGCTCGTGATGTCACCGTTTAAAACAATTTTTGTGTCTGGTGAAATTTCATTACGCAATTTGATAATAGGCAGAACTGCCTCCCATGCAGCAGGAACTTTGCTCATTTGCCTAGTTGTACGTACATGGACCGTCAGCATAGAAGGTTTTTGCTCTAGTAAAAACTCGTGCCATGTGTAATCAACAGAGTCGAAACCAAGTCGTGTTTTGAAGCTAACTGGAAGCTTACCAGCACCTTTATGGGTGGCTTTAATTATTTTCAAGGCTTTATCACGTAATTCAGGCTGTTGCAGACCAGAGCAACATTCGTTCTTAACAACATTCTTTTCTGGACAGCCAAAGTTCAAATCTACCCCGGCAAATCCTGGAATTGTCCCATCGACAAGTTCACGAGCAATCTGCTCGAAGTTCTCTGGATTCTTGCCCCAAATTTGAGCAATTACAGGGGTTGTATCCAGTTCCACACCGAGTTTGCGGATAACTTTGTCGCGGCCTCTGCTACAAAGCCCGTCAACATTCACAAATTCAGTCATCGTAAAATCTGGCGGCGCGCAGTCAGAAACAATCCGGCGAAAAACCGTATCAGTCACATCATCCATCGGAGCAAGAACAAAAAACGGCTTCATATGTAGCAGACTATACCTTACCTATGCTACCCTTGGAAACTCAATAGACAACAACTCATCAAGTGGAAGCTGCATATACAACACTTCATTACTTGGTCTAACTTCTGGAAATGCTTCTAGTACTGCTTGGTGTCGCGGGCTCCAGTAATCACACCTTCTTTCTTGCTCTGAAAGCACAACTTCCATAGACGAAACACCTTCGTACGTCTCTAGTGCTTCAGGATTTTTACCTGCATACAGACCGAAAGCTTGTAATTTCTCGGGGGTATCTCCTGATATGCTTTTAATAAATTTTCCAAGTTCTTTTCCATGATCCTTGCCCGTATGATCAATATCGACTGGATAAAGCATGCAATGACCTAGGTCTGCAATTGCATCAGCGGCATAAGCAGCAACATCCGACGGCATCTTCTTTCCGTCTGATATATGCGATAGTGCTGATGCTAAAACTTCCTTTCTCAGCTGGGCAACCACCCAGAACACTGCAATAGCCGACTCTGCCGACTCGGCAATATGTAGTGATTGACGCTCTTTTTTGCCCAAAAATTCTTCGGCGGTAATACCTTCAGACAAAGCAGTTTTTCCAGCAAATGATTTCATTGAGGCTCGCTTAGCATACGAAGACGCACCGTTCATAGATGGGTAGAAATTATAAAAGCCGGTAATATCATCTGTTATAGGGCGCCGATAGGCAGTAGACTGCCAATCTGCAAGAGATAACAGTGCATCGACATTCAACTCAGGTTGGACCGCAGGCGTTTCACCCCAGTCTCTGTATTTTGCAAAAGGAAATTCTGATTCACGCATATTATTTTATAGTTCGTGCTTGTTGTTCTTTAATTCTCTTTACCGCGAGCCTGCCAATTTGTTTTTCTTCTTCGCTAGGAATTTGAGGCTCATCATAATAATCTGGTCTTCCAAAACTTCTTTCGCTATCGCCATAACGCGATTCATAATTTCTTCTTCGTGGTCCTTTAACTTTTACGGGTACATCTTTACTTACAAATTCAGGTGTTACTTGTAACTCGCCGTCAACACCGGCACGCAGGCCGCCCCCGACTCCTTCAAGTTGCTTTGAACGGCGGGTGTTAGGATCCCATTCGTGTTCAACACGAGCAGGCTCAATAAAATCAGGGTTCTC
>CAZTWI010000013.1:0-12758 GCA_964617685.1 uncultured Candidatus Saccharibacteria bacterium
TCGCCTACGGTATACCGAGGCGATAAAGTATTTGTAAGCTCATCAACGAACAGCCAGGGCCAGATAAACTACAACATAATTGATTATTACCGTATACCAGCAGCTGTTTGGCTGTTTGTTGGCGTATTAGTATTAGCGTTAATCTTTTCGGGCTGGCGAGGCCTGGGAGCACTCATAGGCCTAGTCCTGAGCGTGATAGTTTTAGCGTTGTTTATCGTGCCCCAGATTCTGCATGGAAGCGCACCCTACTTAGTCACAGCCCTAGGTATTATGATTATCTCCTTGCCCGGTATCTATATAGCACACGGTATCAGCCGGCGTACCAGCGTAGCGTTGCTTAGTACTTATTTGACGCTGATCGTTGCGGTTGGCCTATCAGTTGTGGCCATTAAAGTTACACGTCTCAGCGGTGTAACAGGCGAAGATATCTGGCTACTCAGCCAAATGAAGCCAGAACTTAATATTCAGGGATTGCTGCTGTGCGGCTTGCTTATAAGCCTAGTAGGTATTCTAGATGACATTACTGTTGCACAGTCGGCGGCTATACAGGAGATACACCGAGCCAATCCTAAACTTACCGTCAGAGAACTTTATAATCGCGGCCTGAAAATCGGCCGCGAGCACATCGCTTCACTCGTAAACACGCTAGTATTGGTTTATGTCGGCGCATCATTTCTGTTTATCGTCTATCTGGCAGTAGTATTCCCTTATCCACTATTAGTTGTACTTAACTCCGAATTTATCATGGAAGAAATTGTACGGACGTTAGTGGGTAGTGCGTCGCTCATATTGGCCGTGCCTATAACCACGTTTCTGGCCGCTCGCTTTCTAGGAGGTAAAAATAAAAAACGGATTACTGAACCCAAGTAACGCCGGTCCGGTTGCAATTGCTAGCTTGACTTAGATTCTGGTCCAGGTTCGGGGCGTATATCCTGCTGGTAGCAGTACGGCCCGATACGTTAATCTCAATCAAACGCACATGGTTTGGCGCAGGTGAACCCTCGCGGCGATTATCCATAAAGCTGTAAATACTGTTGCCGTTGACACCCGTGAATGTAGCGCAGGCTGCCGTTCCTGTGTGGCCGGAGAAAGTGAAACGTACGTTAGAATACTGTTTTATGACATTATCGAACACTACGTTCGGAGCGCCTTGCGGCGAGCCATAACCTTCAAAACTAGTAGCTATTTGACCGCTGCCGCCTATGAACATATGCGTAAACAATATAGCGTTGTGGTCCGAGTGCCGTTCGAGAACCGTTTTCATCCATTCCTGTACTACTTGGCGGGGATGGAATTCGTAATTGATAAGCAGCCATTTGAGTCCGCCGGCCGTAAAAGTACGATACGCGTTATCGGTAGTATCACGCTCTGCGCAACGGTTCTTCACATATTGCGGGTGGTTATGATTGGTAGAAGCCATGCCGGACGGGAATGCTGCCATCAGCCTAGTGTTGAATTGAGTAAATTCGCTGCAAAGCGTTTTGATACCGGGGAACCGCGAAGGCGGATAATACTGGTGCCAGGTGTTAACATTGCGCAGTGCCGACGGTATATCGACACCGGGGCAGGCCGAGCCGCCAGGACACGTAGCAGCCGAATCGTGATTGCCGACCGTCAGCGCGTATGATAAACCAGCCTGCTCAAATATACGCAAACCAGCGGTGATTCGTTCATATTGACTGTGGGTTTCATCGTCGTTGTCCTGCAGATCGCCGACTTGCCATATATATTTGAGGTTAAGAGCCGTTTTATTATTTACTAGCCACTGGGCACGCTGGTTGAAGCGCTGCATACCCGAGGAGCTCAAAGACTCAACCTGAGTGTCAGGTATGGAAGCTAGTGTAAAGACGTTTTCACCGGACGGAGGAGATGCCTGTTCGCAACCCGAACCGGTGCCGAATTGTATCGCCCGGTTAGTACCGGTACCTGAAGCATTGCTATCGCTGATCGGCGCTACGCAGCCGTTTAAATTACCGCTCTCCGCCTCAAGTGCAGAAAAACTGATGGCCGAAACGGCCGCAAGTAAAAGCAATGATCCGGCCAGTCCGATCAGCACAAATACAGCCAGCTTCTGCGTGCTGATGTCGTTAGGATTTAAAATGCGGCTTATTTTCATACTGCCTCTGCTATTAGGGAGAAGTATGGCAAAAGCTTAAGCTTAAGTCAAATGTCGAGGTCTTCCAGCTCTTTTGGGGCTTTTTATGGCTGGGACGGTAGGATATTTTACCTAAATAATCTAATCGCTTGGGTTGAATAGGGGATTTAGACTATTTAGCGAACCCCCGAATGCTGGTACCAAAAACCAGTGCCTTACCACTTAGTGACATCCCATCGTCGATATGTAATTCTTTTCTTCCTGTAACGCCGACAAAACAAGTTTGCTCGACATTATTAGAAAGAAAAGAAAGCTACCTCCTCTCAATTTCAAGAATCCTCTCTTAAAATTGGAATAGCTACAAGGAAAATACCTGTTAGCGCTGGTGAATTATTTCAAAATAGTAACAGATTAATAAGAAAAGAAGGGGGCATTTAGTGTTATTTTATTTGTAGTGAAAGAAGATATCTCCAAACAGCCAAAAGGATCTGATCTTATACAGAAGTACATCAATGCTTTAACTACTCTGATTACAACTGAAAGGGCAAAGATTGCAGCCGAACAGACAGAGAATCGTTTCTTAGGGCAGATGGAAAGCCTAGGTGCAAGAAATGGGGTATATTTAACACCTGATGAGATACCTGCCGAACAGGGAGAACACCTACTTAAAGAGAGTTTTAATGCCCACTTAACCAAAGTCCAATCTGAACAGATCATATCGAAGTCGGAATCAGAAGTAGCAAGACTTCAAGAACAGGCAAGAAAAGAATATATAGACAAAAGAGTTACTATTGAGGTATTAGAGAACGGCTCAAAACCCCTCGATGCGGTGTACCTAGATAAACGGTCCGGCCAATACCGAATAAGTGAATATACTGCAAAGAAATTCAAAGGAACTATTCAGGACATTTCATTCGAAAATAACTTGCTAGTAATCAAGCCGTCTCTCGCCGCCAGAACACTTACGCCAAATAGGGTTTTTATACAGGTCTACGTGCTGGATTTAGAGACAATGACCCCAAATGTAGCGGTGGATGTTTAGTAAGGCTGGGATGGAGGGATTTGACCTGCCTTTGGCAGGCCCGAAATTACGTCTTTGAAAACCAGTTTTCAAGAGTAAGTTTCCTTGTGAATGCACACCGAACATTCTCACCCCGAATTTTATTCGGGAATCAAATCTCTTCAGTTCAGCCAAATGAAAAACCCGTTCTTTTGAACGGGCTCTACATTTGGCTGGGATGGAGGGATTTGAACCCCCGAATGCTGGTACCAAAAACCAGTGCCTTACCACTTGGCGACATCCCATTATTATTTGATTCTTAAAGTACACACTTTGATCTAAAGCTTTTTTGGTAGCCTGGCACAAAAACCGGTTGCCTTGTCACGCTGGCGCGACCCCGCAACTTCTGCTCTGAAAACAAGTTTTCAAGTGAAGATTGCCTTACAAACTGTCGCTGACAGTTTTCACTCTTGGCGACTGTTTAGCCGTGAGTAAGCCGCCTTATGTTCAAAACTTTCAACATTGAACTTTTGACATTCGACAACTGTAGCGATTAGCGCTGGTGAATTATACCAAAAAATTAACAGATTAGCACTAGGTATATTGCTTTTTTATATAGGTTATGCTATAACAAAACGATGGAGAGCCGAGTTATAAAAGTTTCTCGACAATTGCTAGAGTCGGGAGTTATCGAAGAACGTCTTCTTACGGAAGACCCTATAAGGACATCTATATCTGGAGGTGTTGAAAGTGTCATTTCTATAGAACAAGACATCAATAACGCTGTTAGGCATTTTGGTCTTGCGAACGGACAAAGACTAATTCGAAATTCTATTGACATGTTAGGAGCCCAGACGGCTGACGTTGGAATCGGAATCGGACTATTAACAATTGCTGGCGCAAGCGACCCCTTAGACTCAACCGTAAGAGACCTGTTGTCTCAAGCAAAAACAGGAATGTTTGCTAGATTTGGCAGAACCGAAAGAATAGTTAGAGAAACAACTAGGGCTGATTCTGAATCATACTTACATAATGTAGATTATATAGATCTGTCACAAGCGCTAAATACACGGTACACACTTGATCGTAGGGATGTTGAAGCAAGATTTGCAATAATTGGTTTGCAGAGATCGCTAAACACAATTGACGGCATTCGCGGCTTCGTTAGAGAAAGTATGAAGTCGTCAAGTAACTTTTGATTCCGTATACTATCAAGTGTGGCAATCCAATGGAAAAACCTGGTCCTAGCATGTAGTCTAATACTTTTGATAGGGGTGTTATCGTTAGGTATCTTGGCGCCAAATAATTTGATTATTTTCTATCCTGGCGCATCTGTATTACCGATTCCCAACATTAAATCAACCTATGTAAAGCCTATTGAACTGCCTTTTGAGGAAAGAACACTTATTCCAGAATATCGGTTTGTGGCGCTTTATGGGAATCCTGCTTTTAAATCTCTTGGGGCTTTGGGCGAGCAGGATTTACCAGCTTCAATCATTCGAGTTAAGGAACTTGCCTTGCAGTACCAACCGTTGTCGACTGAGAAGATAATTCCGACTTTTGAAATTATTACCACGATTGCAAGCGCCGGGCCGACGGAGAACGATGATTATTCCCAGGAATTAGATCCAGAAACGATAAGACCGTGGATAATGACCGCAAAAGAGCAGGGAATATACGTTGTGCTTGATTTGCAGCCAGGTAGGAGCAGTTTTGCTGAACAAGTAAAGCAATACGAGACTTTGCTATTAGAACCCCATGTAGGGCTTGCTCTTGACCCGGAGTGGCGTCTGCAGACTCCGGAAGCACGACATTTAAAGAAAGTTGGATCCGTCTCCGTTGAAGAAGTAAACCATACAAGCGAGTGGCTTGCCGAATTAGTGAAAACTCACAAACTGCCTCAGAAAATATTTATGGTGCATCAGTTCAAACCATCAATGATTATGAATAGGGAAAATATGGAAACCGACCGCCCGGAACTTGCCTACATAATCCACATGGACGGTCACGGCACACTTAGTAAAAAAATTGATACTTGGAATAATATTCTATTGGACCTGCCGCAAAATACCCTCTTGGGGTGGAAGAATTTTTATGATGAGGACAAATCCACGCCGACTCCGGAACAGACCATGGCACAGCAACCAGTGCCAGTTTTTATTTCGTATCAATAGAAATTCAAAGGTTCTCTAGTTTGTAGTGCCAGTCCCGCTTGGATTGGTGTTTTCAAGTTCATCAATCTTATCTTGAAGCTCTTTGTTCTCTGCTGTTAGTTCCGCGTTTTGAGCCTGCAGGGTACTGTTTTCTGCTTCTAAATCTGTGATTTGACTATCCTTTTCTGTTGATGCATTTTCAGCAGCGTTCTTTGTGGCTGTATCAAGCTGAGTTTCTAGATCAGTAACTTGCTGCTGAAGAGCTTGTTGTTCAGGCGTCACTTTATCGTTATTCGTACCAAGAATATAGCCTAATCCGCCGCCAATCAATAGCGCAAGAACAACTAGCACAATCCAAACAGCGACTTTGCTGCCGCCGGATGATTTTGGCTTTTCTTCTGGTTCTGGCGATGCAGAGACAGCTGGAGTTTCCGCTGGTTTTGCAGTTTCAATTGTTTCTGTAGTTTCTGTTTCAGAAGCCGGAGCATCTAATATACTTCCGTTATCACCTGATGAACTATCTGTGTTTGGCTGTTTTATATCGTCATTCATTACAAGAACCCCTCTACTTATTTCTAAACTAGAGTATAGCGCTTATGGAAAATCGAAACAATAACCCAATTTTAATGAACTATCGGTTAAACTTAGGATTTTGTGATATATATCATATTCCATTACCATGAGCTCTTTGGTATAACTAAGTTAAGACAAGAGGGAAACAAACATGAAAAATGAAAATAATCTTAAAGAAATGATGATCGAGGCAAAGTATGTCTGTTGAGTCGCAACGACCACTAGACACATACATATCACCACAACAACTACTGCAAAGACCCCTTCGGGAAAGTACTGCTATCGATCCCTCCAATCCCTTGGAGATAGATGACGGAATTCATGTAGAGTCCATCGACGGTTCGCCCGCCGAATACAGAGTGTCCGTACATATCTCAGATGTCGGCTTATTACTAGGCCACACTGCAGTCGTCGACGAAGCTAGAAAAATAGGATGGTCTATGTACGACCAGACTGACCATAGTAAAAGCTTACCAATGGTACCAAAAGTTATCTACAAAAAAAGCCTCGGGCTCGATGCAAGAATTCCCGAAGGAGCACCAGCCTTAGAGATAGGATTTGATTTTGACATGAAAAGCCGCGAAATCGGAAATGTCGGACTGTCAAAAGTTCGTGTTTCTCTTGAAGCACTAACCTACAGACAACATGATAAAATTCTCAGATCTAAGGCTGTCGACCCCGAAAAGCACGGAAGAGCACGCGAAAGGCTTGGAGTAGCTCGCCGGCTATATGCGCCAGTTGATGAAACAAATAATATTATCGGCGGGCGAAAATCGGAAGATATCGTGGCGTTGTTTATGATTGCATCCAATAGAATTATGGCTCAGGAGATGGAAAAACAGGGTATACCATGGTTCTTCAGAAATCATAACAGTAAAGCCTACATGTCTTGGCGTGATGAACGTGAACGACGCATGCTGGAGAGAATTAAACCGGGAACATATGGAGCAATCCCAATTGGTCACGACGGCCTAGGTATAGACAAATATTGCCACTTTACTTCGCCATTAAGACGATTCCCAGATCTAGCTAATCATTTAAACTTACACGCTCATATGAACAGTTTGGAACCTCCTTTCCAAGAGAAAGATATCGATGAAATTGCACGAGAAATGACCGCTTTATATATAGAACGCAACCCGAAAAATTTTCCAGGGTTAAAGGCAGCTTAGATTACCAGCATTGCATCGCCGAAAGAATAGAATCGGTATTTCTGAGCAATAGCATGATCATAGATTCTTTGCATCTCTAACTCAGAACCTACAAATGCTTCGATCATAAGCAACAGGGAAGTGCCAGGCAGATGGAAGTTCGTGATAATGCTGTCAACTGATTTAAATTCATAGCCAGGCTGTATAAATATATCCGTACTATCTCCTGACTTTCCTGATTTTTTCCATGACTCTAGAGTCCTAGTTGTAGTGGTTCCGACAGCTGTTATGTGTTCTGCTTTATTTAATTTATCTACAACGCTAGAATTTATTTTGTAAGATTCACTATGCAATTTTCCAGTTGTGAAGTTTTCTTCCGACAGACTGGCAAACGTTCCCAGTCCAACATGCAGCGTCACTTCTAATATTTCGTGATCTGCCGCAATTTTATTCATTAAATTGTCAGTAAAATGCAAGCCTGCGGTTGGTGCCGCTTTACTGCCGAGCGGTTCTGCATAGATCGTCTGGTACTCTTCAGCCAATGTATCGTTTTGAGCGATGTAGGGCGGGAGAGGCACATGCTCAATTTCTTTTAAACGTGGATCGCCATGCTGGACATTCAGTTTTATTGTACGGATACCGTCGCTACCTATTGCTGTCGTATCTACCGTTAGCCAACTAGTCAATTCCGACTTCCGCCCAAGCTTGAACTTTTTGCCTGGTCTTACCAAAGCCCTGATTGTATGCTGGTCTATTTTTTCTAAAACAAAAATTTCTGTTTTTCCGTCATCTAGCAGCCACCGGCAATGCTCGACTTTAGAATTATTAACGACCAAAGTGGTGCCTGGGTCTAGAAATTTCGGCAATTCTGAAAATACTGTATCTGTAATTTCCTGTGAATTGCGATTATACACCAACAGCCTGGCCGAATCCCGCGGATTAGCGGGCTCTTGAGCAATCAGACTTTCTGGAATATTAAACCGTATCATTATGAATTTTGCTAGCGTCACATTCCAAAACATCACTCAAGCGGTATGATCTTGTCTCCCCGGATGGAAGCAGCACATTCACCTCATGCCAGTCAACTTGCTTAACTTTACCTAACTGCATTATTGAAGTCCTGGCTTCTGCTCTTGACTTCGGAGGAGTGCTGTATGCTGTCTTTATTTTTGAAGTGTCAGCTATTACTTCCACCAACCCGCGTTTTTTTATCTTGTCTACTTTGCCTTCATCAATAAATACTCTTTTATCAAAAACTGACATCACAGTAGAATCATAAGATAAATCCGCGGCTAATGATTTGTTATCACCTATGAACCTAACTGTTCCTGCAGACTCGTCTTTTTGGATTTTCAAAATTATTGTAGCTAGCCTGCTCGCCCATTCAGGCCGGTCGGCTATATTAAATACGTTTATCTCTTCTGCCGAAGAAGTTATTTCATCCAAAAGTTTAAGCGATTCCTTTGCTATATAGCTGTATATTTTAGGTATTTTTACCCCTACAGACTCAAGCCTGTCGGTAGCACAATTCAAAAACCGTTTCTGAAAATCTACTGCTTCCAGCTGTGCTTGACTAAGAGTTATACGTCCGTCTTTATCTGCATTAACATGATTAATTTGTTTAGCCTGAGCAAAAATATCTCTACCGACTCGTCCGCTAGCCATATCTTTTAGGTTTTCATTGCCCCCAACCAGTTCTGAAGCTGTAAGCAGGGCAAAGCCGCCAATACGCATTAGCGCAGCCCAGTCTAGATTATTGTAATCAGAACAGGACACTTCAACTCTTCCTGAATCCTCACTCAAGTTTGCAGTAAACCTTCTTAGGCGGCTGTTAAATCCGTATTTGGATAGTTCATCAAAAGTTTCGGCTTTTTGAGAAAGTTTATAACCGCCTTTGGTCATCAAGCCGGCACCCGTCAGAATCGTTCTCGTTATCAAGAAATAATCAAACAGTTCGGGATGGTCCATTTCTCGAAACACCTTATAATCTTTTTTATCATAGCCGTAGTTATCATGACAGCCCCAGCTATGCAGATAACTATCTACGTTTCTTCTTTGAATACGTGCTTTGGTTATTTCGCCGTCGTAACTATTCCCTAGTAAAAACTCCTTTACTGAGTTTTGCAAAATCAGTTCGCCGGCCCTCATGTACACAATCAGTTCTGTAGGATTAAGGGTCTCGGGCGTCGCTACTTCAACTTTTTCGCTTCCAGATGCATTCTTAAGAGAGCCGTCATAGTATCTAAAGCCGTTGTTTAAAAACTCGCTTCCCGTCAGAAGTTCATTAGGCGGAGAAGTAGAAAGGCCTGAGTAATGGCTAGCAGGAGGTTCAATAACGCTGGTTGTTTCTTCAACAAAACCAGTCAGGGTATCTTCAGCTCTTTTTTTTACAAAAAAATTCACCGAGGTTTCGAGTTCATTTCCATAGACTAATGGAAAGGGGAAATTTTTATTTTCTCCTGACATAACAACTATTATAATTGCAGACTATTATTTTTTTGCAAGCTTAAGAACTAATCCCGATTACTAAACAAACCTGGCAAGCCTGCTTCGTTTAGGCGATTAACTCCCTTGGTAAATCAAAATCAAGCACTAGCTAATTATAATAGGACCACTTTATAAAACTTTATTCTTCCTTATCAGCTTCCTGTGAGAGAAATATCCCAATTCTACGCATGGTGTCCGAAAAAGGAAGGCAATTTACTGAAGAGAAGCCATTACTTAGCTGGTTTTGCCACATCACGCATTCAAGCCCGTTTAGAAATGCGTCAATTTGCAGCAAGTCGTCAAGCTCTGTTACCTCGCCACACTCTACATAGCCGCCATTGAAAATGGCCGCACCAAGTCTATGGCTTTCCAGCCTGAATACAATTTGTTGCTGAGCAGTTGGGTCGTCAAAATCATCAACCTCTGCTAAATGAAGGGCAACAAATCCAATTTCCGTTACTGTCACTCCATCAAAACTAGGAAATTGATCAAGCAAAGCCCTATGCTGTTGATGGCGGCCATAGTATATGTACTCGGTGCAGAAGGCTTCATATACCTCGCCTTCTTCTGTCTCTAAATCCATATCGGTCGGATCGAAATTTTCATATGTTTCGTTACCGAAAGACCTTAGCATATGCCAGGCTTTTCTAGTTAAGCTAGTTGTAAAATCAATCCTAGCGGACTGATCAGCCATGTCATCTCCAATGATCTCCATGAAATAGATTCTGCATCTCCAGTGCTGGTTTTGCAAGCATAAGAGCTATATACTTTATAAACATGAAGACGATTGTACTGGGCGGAGGATGTTTCTGGTGTATTGAGGCTGTTTATCAACGCGTTAAAGGCGTAGAAGAAGTAGTTTCCGGTTACGCTGGCGGTAGTCTCCGTAACCCTAACTACAACAATATCGGTGACCATGCCGAGGTTGTACAGCTAACTTACAACGAAGAAAATATTGGCTTGGAAACTCTTTTTGATATATTCCTACATGTACATGACCCGACATCGGTCGACCAACAAGGGAATGACATCGGTCCGCAATATCGTTCAATCATACTGTGCAACAATCTCATAGAATCAGAACTTGCGCATAGAATTATAAAAGGGAACCGTGAAAATTGGGATAATCCAATCGTAACTGAGGTAGGATTGCTTGACACATTTTACCCCGCAGAGGATTACCATCAGGATTACTACAATAAAAATCCCGAAAACTCATACTGCCAAGCTGTAATTAATCCAAAAATCTCTAAGTTTGAATCCAAGTTTGCTGATTACTTAATATAACTACAGCCTGCCGATGATACGTTGCGGCGGGTCGTTATCAAATGTATCGGCTTTTGATTTAAAACTGTCTAATAAGATTTTTCCTAATTTAATTCCTAAGGTTTTAAATTGAGAATTGGGTGTAGACAAAAGTATCTCAGGTACGTCTCTAAAAGAATGTGGTTTCTGCGGCTCATCAAAAACTCTACTCATCTTTTAATAGTAACATACTGCTTACGTTTTGTCAATAGACCACTTCCCTCTAGTAGACGAGACGCTCAGGGCTTATACTAGAGTCCATGAGAGAGATCAAACTTAATAGCGCTCAGCAATCCGCCGTAGATCACATTTATGGACCGCTATTGGTTTTGGCGGGGCCGGGAACAGGCAAGACACAGCTGCTAAGCGCTAGAATTGCCAACATTCTGACAAAAACCGACGCTAATCCTCAGAATATTTTGTGCCTGACATTTACCGAAAATGCAGCGCAGAATATGCGCGACCGTCTAACTTCCATGATTGGAGCAGATGCTTATGACGTACACATTAATACCTATCACGGTTTTGGCAGCGACATAATCCGCCAATACCCAGAGTTTTTTGAAACTATTGATCTGGAAACCGGTGAAGACGCACGTTTGGAGCGTCCAATCGACGACCTGCAAAGAATCCAGATTGTCGAGAGTATCATTAACAAATTGCCATACGACAGCCCTTTAATTGGTGCCCGGCATTATGCAAAAAACGTATCAGGCACTATCAGCGAGCTAAAGCGCGGATTATATACGCCTGAATCGCTGAAAACATTGGCAGAAAACAACTTGGCTCAAGTTAGACTACTATCGCCTAAAATTTCTGAGCACCTCGCGGAAGTAAAACGATTTCCGTCATCCGCTGAAAAATCTTTAGAACTCTTCAGCGGTATTGCGGAAATTCTGGAAGGTCAGGGAGGATTAGCTGATGTCACACACGATGAACTGGAACAAGCAATGGCAGAAGCTAGCGACAGCGGCAAGTCAAAACCCCTAACAGCATGGAAAAATAAATGGCTTTCCAAGGATTCGAATGATCAGTTCTGCTTCACAGACGAAGCTCAGCATATGCGTATCATTGAACTTGCGAATGTGTATGAGAAATACAACCAAGCTCTAAAAAGCAAACAGCTTTACGACTTTGACGATATGATTCTGCGCACAGTTGACGCTCTGCAAACCAAAGACGAACTACGTTTCAATTTGCAGGAAAAATATCAGTTTATTTTGCTTGATGAGTTCCAGGATACCAACGCTGCACAGTTTGAGCTGGTTAAACAGCTGGCAAATAATCCGGTAAATGAAGGCCAGCCGAATATATTTGCTGTAGGTGATGACGATCAGGCAATATATGCCTTCCAAGGAGCAAAAGTCAGTAACATGCTACAGTTCACAGAACAATTCAAGCCTGTAGAAGTTATAAATCTGACAGAAAACTATCGCTCGCATCCAGATATATTATTGGCTTCGGGTAATATTGCCAGTCAGATCGAATCAAGACTACATCATCGTCTTGATAACGTAGAAAAAACACTAATAGCTTCTTCTAGAAACCTGCCCGCGGAATCCATAATCGAACGGCGGGAATTTACATCAGCCGCTAACGAAAACTCCTGGGTAGCACATCAAATCAAAGAACTGATTAACAAAGGTACGCACCCAAGCGAAATTGCCGTACTTGCACCAAAACACAAGCTACTTGAAGAATTAGTACCGTTTTTGAGCCACAATAAAACACCTGTCGCTTACGAAAAACGCGAAGACATACTGCAGACATCTCTGCTCCAAACTTATAAATTAATGGTTAGGCTGGTAATCGCAGCGCAAAATGGCGATGAGCTGCTCATGAATGAACTATTCCCGCAGGTTTTATCGCTGGATTTTTACCAAATACCAGTCAGCGATATTTGGAAAGTCAACTGGGCATACAGATCCGCAGGAGAGGATAGGTCATGGGTAGAGATAGCATTAGAAAACGATAAATTAGCTCCGCATGTCATG
>CAZTWI010000014.1:0-11771 GCA_964617685.1 uncultured Candidatus Saccharibacteria bacterium
ATTGTTTTTATCTCTACCCTGTCTGCAATTATACGAGTGTTTCGTCTTGCAATTGCGCGTCCTAAATCTGAAGCAAAGTGGGAGGCTCCCTGCAGTACGGTCATTAAAACAATTTCTTCGCCATCAAAATATTTTGCGAAGTGATCGCCCATTTCTTGTGTTCTTTGTGTTATTTCGGCGCTGGGAATATAATCCTCGCCGCCGCTTAGGCGTAGTCCGCTCAAAATTGCACCCTCTTTTCTTAATTTAGATTATAAACGATAGCGGCTTATAGCAAAATTGTAAAAATTAACTGGCCGCTTATCAGCTTGTATACTTAGTGGTATATGGAGCATCAATATGTGCCTTTGGCTGAGAAGCTGCGGCCTGCAAAACTCTCAGAGGTAATTGGACAGGAACATCTGACAGGACCAGATGGGATTCTGACGTTACTGGTCAAAAACCAACAGCCTGCTAGCTTGATATTGTGGGGACCTCCAGGAACTGGCAAAACTACTATCGCAAGGATATTAAAAGAATCTTGGGGAGAGGTAGATTTCGTTGAACTTAGTGCTGTTACCGCCGGAGTGAAGGACATTCGTGCTGTCATTGAACGAGCAGCTCAGAACCGCCGCTTAGGCCAGCAAACAGTGCTGTTCGTCGACGAGGTTCATAGATTCAATAAAGCACAGCAGGATGCATTTTTGCCTCATATTGAATCTGGCGAACTAACATTGATTGGCGCTACGACTGAAAACCCAAGCTTTGAAGTTAATAACGCCCTGCTTAGTAGAACTAGAGTTATTGTTTTGAATTCACTTGACGATAAATCTCTTAAAAAGCTTATTAAAAAAGCTGTTAAGTATAGCAATAGAAAAATATCACCTGCTGCAGTTTCTGTTCTGATAGAACTTTCAGGAGGCGATGGGAGAATCGCGGTCAATTCGATTGAACTCGCATCACAGCTAGTAAAATCCGGTTCCGAAATTAGTGTTGATGACATTAAGATAGTTATGCAAAGGACTAATTATCAGTTTGATAAAAACGGCGACGAGCACTATAACATCGCATCTGCTTTCATCAAATCAATGCGCGGCAGCAATGAAGAAGCCAGTATGTATTATCTCTATAGATTAATACTGGGCGGTGAAGATCCAAAGTTCATTGCCCGCCGTATGGTAATATTTGCCTCTGAAGATATCGGCATGGCAGCTCCCTACGCCTTAACTCTAGCGGTTGCGGCCTTTCAGGCTGTAGAACGGGTTGGACTACCTGAAGCCGAATATAATTTGAGCCATTCTTGTATCGCTCTAGCTCGTTCACCTAAATCTAGAGAAGTTGCAGACCTTATGAGCAAAGCCAGAAAACAAGTATCAGATAGTCCAAATGCTTCCGTTCCCCTGCACCTTCGCAATGCCCCTACTAAACTTATGAAAGATTTAGAATACGGCAAAGATTACAAATGGGAGGCTGATTTCAAACCCGATCAAGGCTTTCTGCCAAAAAACATCGCCTAGGTTGCTATCCTGAAAAATGTAAATCGATGAATCTATGCGAAACGTAAACTGCTAAATGATAAACAGTCTATATACTTGCTGCTATACGGATAAGCTGGTCCGTTGTCATGTCCGAGTTACCTTCGACTGTATACCAGATACCGTTATCAACCCAAGTCGCGTTTGAACCGTCATAAATATAAAGTGTTCGTCCTCTGTCCAGATATGTTTGGTATTGCTTGTTTTCCGCAACGATATAGTTAGCAAGTAGAGCATCGCTGTTCCAATTGCTTGCCTGCTGAGTAACGTCATATTCCCTGTCGTCGCTATTTGATCTGAAAGAAACTGTAACTTTTCCAGTTGTGTAGCTAATCGGCCCCTTAAAGCTGAATCCGGAAGGCTGGTAACCTGGCATTTGCGCATTGAAACCTGCCCGGGCGGCCGCTACTCGCATTGATAAGTTCGGAACGTTTTGAATTGCAAAGAATCGCGCTGCTCATACCGGCTGCTTTAGCGCTAATTCCAAGCTTTTTTAGAATTTTACTTCGCTTTTTCTTATGATGAGAGTGTTCTTGGGTGTGCGAGTTGGCATTTGCTAGTGCTGCTTCAATCATTTTTTCTGCTGCCGTTGGCCGGTGAGCTTTGGTGTCGCCGACATGGGTATTGTTTGACACTGTCTGGCGTTGTGTTCCCTCTGCGTTTGCAACCGGTAAGTCCGCGGTAGTTCTGATGACTGATGTTCGGTGACGTATTGTTCCGAATTTCTGGACATGCTGGCTCTTAGGCGTTTGTTTAGCAGTTTCACTGCGCCGTGCAGAAACACCTAAATGAGATTTCTGAATAGACGGCTTGACTGACTGGCTGTGTTTTTTCACCTGAGTGCTTGGCTTTTTTACAAACTGACGCATTAATGTTTGTGATTTCTGTACTTGCTTAACACTATGCTGGGCTGTTTGAGATCGTGGTTTTTTAACCGGCTTACGCACAAATCCGTCAACCACGCCGGTGTTGTTTTGTAGCGGCTGTATCGTACTGGCCACAGGTTTTGAAACAGCAGCAGTATCTTGCAGCAGTTTACCTGTTACGGTATCGTATTTTTTGCCGTTAATTACTATGAAATTTTTATTGCCCACAGGTTTCTTTCAGTTTTACTTGCTACCCTATTTGTTATATCCTACCGCGAAGACAGTAGTATACGCAAGACTTTTCTGCATAAAAAATTTGTGCAATTAGCTACTCCAAAGCAAAATATAGATTTTTGCACGCGCCTTAATTGTTCAAAAACAGCGAGGGTCTCACTCACCCTAATCTACGGATATGATTTGTTCGACCCAACTATTATTGAATTAATTGGATCATCGCCCAAAATTTCTTCATTTTGTTTCGGAATAGCTATGTGTGGCATAATGGGACTTACCGGAGAAAGTAAATAAATGGATTATCTTGACCCTAAGAAAAAACGTGCTCGAAAAAAAAGATTAATGATTGGATACAGTCTTATAGCAGTTGCTATCGCTATAGCAACTGTTCTGCTCGTTTACATTGCGAACGGATTTTATATAGATAGAAACACCGGCCAGGTTATTCAGAACGGTTTGGTTTATTTGGATTCACGGCCGGGAGGTGCGGATGTATATATCAACGGGGAAAAGCAACGGTCTCAAACCGATGCCCGGCTGGTTATACCTAGCGGACTTTATAATTTTGAACTAAAAAAAGAAGGCTATAGACCGTGGCAGAGGTCAATTCGGCTTGAAGGCGGAAGCTTAAGACAGCTGACTTATGCAAAACTCATCCCTAACAACTTAGAAACCGCTCCCGTGCTAGATCTTCGCTCTAATCCTGTAGCAGTGTCTCAAAGCATAAACAAAAGATGGATGGTTACAAGCTATGCAGAAAACCCATTGTCACTTACGATAACCGACCTGGAACAAACGGAAATTACCGCTTTGCCGTTAGACATACCTACTTCTCTTGTGTCTGATTCTGCAGCGGGCAAATTAGAGATAGCTGAGTGGTCGGAGGATAACCGTCATTTCCTAGCTTCATATACTACCGGCGCCGAAATTAGTTATATCTTAGTAGATAGGGAGAACCCTGCTCTGGCACAGAATCTAAATACTTTGTTTGCGAATAAGAATTTAAAAATCGAGCTGCGCGATAGAAAATTCGATCAGTTTTTTGTATATAATCCCGCTACAAAAATACTGTCCACTGCTTCAATAAAAGATGGTTTGTCGCAGGATTCATACGTAGAAAAAGTCATAGATTACAAGACTTTTGCAACGGATTGGGTGCTATATATTACCGAGAGTGGTGAAGAGGGCTTGGTTGATGTTAAATTCAAGCGCGGTAATAAGGACATGCTTATTAAGCAGATAAAAACTTCTGATAGATATCTTCTGCAGTTAGCTAAGCTTGGCAACGCCCCGATAATGGGCTTCTCTTCTCCTGTAGAAAATCGTGCGGTTGTTTATAATGACCCCGAAAGCTATATCAGCAAAAACCCGGATGTAAAGATGCCGATTGCGACGACGGTTCTGCGCGTTACTAATCCCATAGATCTGCGTATCTCTGCCGATTCAAGTGCTATTTTGGCCTACGGACCTGAGAATTTCGCATCGCATGAATTTAAAGCCGACAGATCATATAATTTTGAAGCCGGCGCACCTGTAGATTCAACCCAGGAAATACGATGGCTGGCCGTCCAGCACTTTTTAGTCAGCTCTGAAGGAAAGCAGAATATGATAGATTTCGATGGAAGCAATCGCTATGAGTTAGTATCTTCTATGCCTGCTTTAAGTAGCGTGTTTTCAGAGACTATTATGTTTAGCTTCACACCGGCTGCAAATGGAGTTAACGGCCAGCCTGCTGTTCCGGCAAGAATTAATCTAACGAACCTCCTGCTGGAAGCAGATAGATAATAGAAGAGCATTAATGTTCTAAATCCGAAATAATAAACAACAAAAAACCAAACAAATTCTAAATAACAAGCACTAAACACCCACCCTACTATTATCTCGGATTTTATAATTTAAGATTTAATGTTTGTTTCGTGCTTTTTCCCTAGAGCCATCCAGTTAGACGCGACCACATGCTTGGGGCGTTGCTTGGTAGCTGTTCGGTGTCTGGTGTCAGCTCAATATCAGTTTCTGCATTTCCTGCCGGATCGGGACTTATTTGTTCGGCGACTATGATTAAACGATTTATGGATGTACCCGGCGGATCACAGGTAATCAGAGTAATCGTATTAGCTTTGCTGGCTGGTCCCAGGACTGATATGTCGGTCGGCGGTACAATCTTCTTCTCATAAATTTTATAGGTGTAGCGGACTCCGTCTTTCTGAACAAAGAACGTATCGCCTGCTTCAAGCCTCTTCAATAAAACAAAGGCAAACTTATACTTACCGGAATTGAGAATGTTATTGCTTGAGTGTCCGACAATCACGACATTTCCAATCTGTCCGGGTTCTGGCGTTGATGAATAATGTACTACCCCGTCTTCTAATCCGTTCTGGATTGCTTTTTCTTCGATTGTATTCAGACCGTAGACAACGGGCACCTCCAAATTAATCTTAGGGATAACTATCTTTGGCTCTGTACTGACTGCGCCATCTACATTGCCTATGATCGGTGTGGCGCTGACAGTTCTGCTTGGGCTGATAAAGGGAGCAACAAAAACTTCATTAAAGAAAACAAAAGTTATAGCTAAGCCTACAATTCCAGCTAGACCTATGCCGAATAATAACGATTTAATGTGATGGATTGGCTTCAGCTGGCCATTTGCAGTCACTTTGTTCATTACTTTAGTGACGGTTTGATTATCCGCAATCGGTGAAAGCCGTGATTTCTGGGCAGGTTTTGGTTTTGCCGGAGTTTGTTTTTCTATTTTAGCCGGAGTTGTGCGCTTATGGCTGATTACCTTGCTTTTTTTCGCGTACATAGACATCATGTGCTGGTCGCGGTAAAATTCCTGCCATACTTCGTGTTTCTCGTCGTCAGGCAATCCGATATAGTAGTTATGCCATTCTGTCTGAATATCTGCCAACGACTTGCCGGAAGTAGTCAGGCTGTACATGAATTGTTGATGTTTGGATCTTTTTGTTGCTGCAGCCGCTTCCCTGGCTTCTTCTTCGGCATCCGGTTCAGTCTGGTAGAGCTTGTTAAGCTTCTGTCTGATTAAGTCCGCTGCAGGATTTGCTTCTGTCGATTTGAGTGACTGAGGGCTAGCTTCCTGATTGTTTAGTTCTGCGAATATATCCTTTGGTTCTTTATCGGTTTGATCGTCTAATGAGAGAATTCGTGTCTGGGGCGTCTCTGGTCCTTTGACTTTTTTAGCTAGCTCAGCTGTTTTGGCGGCTAATTCTGCCAGTATATCGTTATTATTCTGGGCTGATTCTTTGTCGCTGGCTAATTGTTTTTTAAGCTGTTCTTCGTTCAGAGGCTTAATATCCCGGCCTTTTTTATGCCGGCGTTTGTCTTCGTCCTCGTCGTTAGTATGAGCAGCTGTTGTAGGTGTTGCCATCTTGCTTATAGTATACCATTCTATAGAAGTTAAAAACGATTAGCATCAGGAGTATTTAAAGCAAGAAATTTTAGGTCAAACGTATTCAATCACATTTGGTGCCGCCAGGGCGTGGCTTGAACCGCCCGCGAGTCGTAATGCTCGTCAATGATTTTGAGCCCGGTATATCAACTGCATTTGGTGCCGCGGGAGGGACTTGAACCCTCAATCCGTGTAGGAACGCGATTTTGAGTCGCGCGCGTATACCAATTCCGCCACCACGGCGCCAAATGAAGTCGAATTGTTAAGTGTGATTATTTATTTGCGGTGCTTCGTACTGACAATTCCATCAGGGCGGCCCCAACTATGATTGACTGTCGATAAGTATTATAAATGAAACTAGCTGAACATATCTAGTAGAACTTCAGTTCTCTGTTTTAGACGTCCTGTAGCGCTCGGATTGCAATTTTGATGCTCATCTCTCAGCTCGGATAAAATGAATTGCGCAAGCACCCCGTCCCTACTCGCATTGTTTGCCTCTAATTCTCTGACATTTATAATATCTATTCCGTCTATGTAAGTTGCGGCGCTGTAGGCTGAACTTTTAACCTGCAGTTTATGAATCAGATCAACGCTACTCATGGATGATTCGCCAAATATAGAAATATCCCATCCTTCTCTGTCGCCATCTCCTCGAAAATGACCCCTGTCTTCAGATAAGGTAGAACTTATTGGAAGCCAGCCTGAACCGATTTCATATATGCCATACCTACTTAGCATTAGGCCTACTGCGGTTTCAGACATGATTCCTTTTAAAGCCTTCTTCTCTTCAAGTTTATTTGAGTGTTTTGCCTTATCCCATATATCAAACATTCTTGGTATAGATTCAAGCCGAGAATGATAAAGTTTTTCTACTAAATCCATAGCTGGCTGAGTTTCTTCCATGAGACTGAGTCTTAGAGGTATCTCTTTTACAAGAGTCTCAGCTTTTAGAGAAACAGGACCGGGGGTATATCCAGTGAATAGACCGGCAGCTTCTGTACCTGCCTCAGAGAGTATACGCAATGAAGTCTGCCCAAGCTCTCTAGCAAATTTTTGAGCTATCTCAACTTTTGCCGATGCCGCAAGAAAAGTCGCTTCTGCTCCCTTGAATCTTCCAATATCTTCTGCAAGATGCATCATTTTTTCTGGATCGGGAGAATTCTCATGCATGGCATGTAGATAATCGTTCGCTCTCGCTTGCAACGGTTTTTTAGTGCCGTTTCGCATATCTCTTCTTAGATTCGATACACTGAATTTTTCTGATCTTGACATTCAATTACATTAACATCATATATACTAAAAATCAATTAAATTGCTTAGCTGTATTACTTATCGTCAGATAGACTGGTTGCGATTGATTCTAGGGGCTTGCCTGGATTTTGCAGCCAGAAAACACTCGCTCGGCCAGCGGCTTTGACTCTCCAAGGCATCTCTGTGTTAGCTGTCGACACAATCTGACCGGAGCATGCTATAAATATATTATTTTGATGTTTTACTACTATGTTTATAGGGAATTTTTGCGTAAAATCATGCAAAGCTTCAGCCAGCTGCAGTTGAGTCATACCATAAGTTATGGGAGTTAGCAGCGGCGCGTTGATAAATATTTTCTGAAGCTGAGCTAGGCTTATTACTAAAACTGTACTCAGGCGGTTCATGAGCAAATGCGGGAAAGATTTAAAGTAATCTGCGGCATCTTGAGTTATAACCAGCGGACCGCTGTATTTTTGTACGAACGATTCCAGCAAAACAGCTGTTTCGCTGTTCCGGCCTAAATCTCCGCTCAGCAGCACTCCGTCAGACCAGTGAGAGATTTCTAAGAAGCTGTCCAATGCGGATTTAGAGAAACTGCCGCTTGGATTAGATGGTCCGTAGCTTGTGTCCGGCAGCACATGACTGACAGTTTTCCGAATAGCATCAGGCAGCAGAACCTTGCAGACGCCGATTTTTGCTTCCAAAGCTTGCATGTACGCTATACCCGGGGCGCCGAACGCGTGCGAATGGCCGCCGATTATCGCTAGTTTGCCCGCGTTGGACTTAGATTCCGGACGGCTCCAAATAATATCCGGAAACAACGGCTTCTCGGGGTCTTGTTTACGCCAGTACGTAAGATCCATCTTTGTTTTCCAGTTCATAAATAACGTTTTTTCGTTCGACAACAATTTTCCATTTTTTTGATTTTGCTTCTTCGTACAATGTATCTTCCGGGTTGAAAGCTATAGGATTCTCTACCATTCTGAGCATTCCGAGGTCGCCAGAGCTGTCGCCCACAGCATAGCTTCCTTCTAGAGTTAAATTGTGTTCCTCGATAAATTTCTTTAAGAATGTGTCTTTTTTGTGAATGACCTGGTCGATTTTACCCGTAAAATAACCGTCCTTCTCATGATAATGTTCGCCAACTGCTAAATCGAATCCAAATCTTTTAGTGAATTGTTGGACTGAATACAATTCAGATCCAGAAAGTGCAATTAAAAAGTAATTCTCTGATTTAAGCTTTTTGATTAATTCCCGGGTGTAAACATACACATACTCTGCGTTTTTGGGAGCAATGACGTCGACGGCTTTTTTGTAATCTGAAACAGGTATTTTAACGAGGTTAGCCATCAGAATATCAACAGATTTCTGGGAGTAATCCTTGAAAGCATCTTTATGTGATCGTTTGCGGTAGTCTTCGTACTTTGCATCTAATTCTGTCCTGAAATCTGCCGACAAGACATTCGACGCAATAAGCTCATCCACAATCTGAAAAAATAGCGCGCTTCTAGCAATAGTCCCGTCGATATCAAAAGCAGCAAACTTCCTCTTCATCCCGTTAGAAACTCCAAAAATTAATTAATAATGTGACAAATATTATAAATTCCACTAAAAACAAAACCTCTGTTTCTAACGGGATTCATAATTTTAGTTTACTCGGCCTTCGTAGCCTAAGCAATCTAAATAAGTCGGGAGTGTGACAACATGAAGGGTAAATTAACACAGTGCGTTGTCGTACTACGGCGGAGTAGGCCGGTAAACAGATAACAGTAAACAGCCAGAAGGCATAATATTACTGTCTACTATCCTTATACGTTTACGGTTTTTAGAACATATTGGCCGTTTTCAAACGCCATTCCGTAAACCATGTCTTTGCGCTCCAAAATTACCATCCATTTTTTTTCTCGTGCGACCTTGAACAATGCCTGGTTAGGATTAAAGATTACTGGATTTTCAACCATAGAAAGTATGGGAACATCGCTACTTGTATCGCCTACCGCCATGCTTCCTCTGGTTTCTAAATCAAACTTGTTTATTATTGACTTCAAGATTACATCCTTGGGTTGGCCCAATGATCTCACTTCGCCTGTCAGTTTCTGGCCGTCATCCAAATAACTTACCTGCCCGACCCAGGCGTCGAAACCCAAAGCCTTAGAAAATGTGCTGACTATTCTAAGTTCAGAACCCGATATGGAGATTAAAAAGAAGTTGTTGCGCTTCAAAGTTTGGATTAGCTGCCGTGTATAGACATATGTGTGGGTTAAAGAAGTTTTCACTACCACATCTATAATTTCATTGTATTCTTCTATAGTCAGACCTTTAGGCATTGAATGAAACATGATATCGACTGCTTGCTTCATATAATCACCGAAGTTGTCGTCGGCAATTCGCTGCCTGAAATCGTGCAGCAGGTTTTCTATCTGTCCGGCCGGTCCAATGTCTAGTTTCCCGCGGGAAACCAATACTCTGACCAATTGCTGCAATAAGCTTGTCCTAGCGATAGTCCCGTCAATATCAAAAACCGCATATTGTTTCTTCATCCCGTTAGAGTCCTTTTAGTCAAAATAGTCTTCTCTTCAATTTAATAAACTTTTGTATCGCGTTATCATCTTGGTCGGACTCTAACGAGATTCATCTATGCAATTAGTATAGCTCTTATGCTTTGTGATGTCAGCATAAAACACTAGAATTGAGTGTAATGATAGAGAACCTAGAGAATAACAACAACCACCTAAAGCCCGAAAATGAACCCTTGCGGAGCAATGCCGAAGATTCCTTATTAAGCATTGAGAATAATTACAGCAAAAAGGCTACTGTTGCAGGGTGGTTAATTATTTCTGCTGCTACTGTAGGCTCAGGACTTTCGGCGTGGGTTGTTGTGGAAGGGTTCCAGCAAAATGATAATTTTTGCGATCCTACGCCAGCCAAGGTAATAACCGGCACTGTGCTTGCGGCAACTACTCATGTCGGGACTATTTTTAGCAGAAGAACCGAATAGCTAGTCGACTCTAATACTTACCGGGCAATGGTCAGATCCCATGACATCCGGGTGGATGCTTGCGTCATGAATTCTATCTACCAAACCTTCGCTTGCCATCCAGTAATCAATTCTCCATCCGACGTTTCGTTCTCTGGCCCCGCCCCACGCGGTCCACCAAGTATAGGCTTCGGTCGTATCCGGATAAAACATTCTGAAAGTATCTATAAATCCGGCACCGATCATAGCATCGAATCCGGCACGTTCCTCGATAGTAAATCCGTGTTTTCCTACGTTTTCTTTTGGTCTGGCTAAGTCTATTTCCTGGTGTGCAACATTAAAATCTCCGCAAAACAGCACGGGCGCAGTTTGTTCCAGCTCTTTAATGTGCAATAGGAATGCCGGATCCCATATTTTATGTCTAAGCTCTAGCCTTTCCAATTTATCTTTACTATTTGGCGTATAAACTGTGACAACCCAAAAATCAGGAAATCTTGCGCTTAGTACCCTCCCCTCAAGTGTTGGGTCGCCGAATGCATCCGGAAACAAAAAAGCTTCCTGAACTTTTTCAGAAAACCCATTTCTAATTTCCAACGGCGCTTTCTTAGAAAAAATCGCTGTTCCAGAATAACCTTTCTTTTCTGCACTGTTCCAGTATTCTTCATATTGAGGCAGATCTACTGGCGATTGATCCGGCTGGGCCTTGGTTTCCTGCAAACACAGGATGTCGGGATCATGGTCTTCGATAAATTTCTGAAACAGTCCTTTGCTCCAGGCAGCCCTGATTCCGTTCACGTTCCAAGAGTATAATTTCATATTTAACAGTTTAGCATATTGACAACTACAATCATATGTAGTATAATAAAAAGAGATGAAGCGATTCTACAATATTCTAGGGGATCAGGCAGAAAAAATTTTATCAGAAGACCGTGTTGTATGGCGTCAGCGTGCACCTGTATCAGGTACGTTTCTCGTCTTCAATCAACTGGATATAAAGAAATTTTCTAAGGCAGATGGGCAGTCTGAAGTTTTTAGAAACGATTTCGGACTTGGGTTTTCATATACTTCTGATCAGATTTTTTCCGGACTGCTGATCGGCGGATATTCAAAACAAACCGAACAGTTCAACGCCCTGGCTATAGAAGACGAAGTATCAGGATCGCAAATGCGCTTGCTTGACCCGAACGGCAGCCCGATAGAGCATGGACTGACTATATCTGAACAAGATTTAATTGTCGGTTTGCTAGCTACAGCAGTAATGGAGAGGATTTCGATTGCTCATGCAAAAGCTGAGCTAAATCTAACCCAAGATCTATTCTCTGGTCATAGAAAACTGCTACAATAGTAGCCAATGTATAAAAGAATTTTGCTGAAGATTTCAGGAGAACAGTTATCTGGCGATCACGATTCGGGAATTGACCCGAATGTCGTGGCTTGGATTGCGGGCGAAGCAAAGAAGGTTGTTGAGGCGGGTTGCCAGCTAGTTATTATCGCAGGAGGCGGCAATATGGTACGCGGCGCCG
>CAZTWI010000015.1:0-11603 GCA_964617685.1 uncultured Candidatus Saccharibacteria bacterium
GGCGGCGGCTGGTAGCTTTGCGGTTTGCCATATTCCTGCTACAATGATTAGCATTAACAATTAAACAATATACAGAGTACGGGGAGAGTTCTAGCTCACTGATCCGTCAGCAACCTATCTTTCAAGACAAGGTGCTCCATCTAGCCTGATTCAAAATTCAGGGAAGATATTTGCTAAATATTAGTAGGCCTTTCTTGATGCATGAATCAAAGAAAGGTTTTTTAATATTATGAGTTACAAATTATTTACAAGCGAATCAGTTGCCGCCGGACATCCCGACAAAATTGCCGATGCGATTAGCGATGCTATTTTAGATGCAGTTTTGGAACAAGACCCAAATGCCAGAACGGGCTTGGAGACCATAGTAGGCGCCAACAAGATAGGATTGTTTGGGGAAATCAAAACTACTGCCGATGTCGATTTTGAAAAAATTACTAGGGAAACAATTAAAAGATTAGGCTACGTAAACCCTGATTGGAACTTTTCTGATAAATCACCGATAGACAACAACATCCACCAGCAATCACCAGAGATTGCTCAAGGAGTAGATAATGACGGTGCAGGCGACCAGGGAATGATGTTTGGCTATGCGTGTGACGAAACCCCGGAGCTTTTGCCGTTGCCTATAACATTAGCCCATGCCCTAACTAGAACTTTGGATGAAAAGCGTGAGTCGTATGAACTGTCTTTCCTAAGACCTGATGGTAAGAGTCAAGTAACAATCGAATACAAAGACGGCAAACCGCACAGAGTAGAAAAAGTAGTTATGGCAGTGGCGCACGATGAAGAAATTGATGATGACGCAGTCCGAAAAATTGTGAAGGCGGAAATTGTGGACAAGGTTTTAGAAGAATACGGCTATAAAGTTAACGAAAGCCAGGTTGTTATTAATGGGACAGGAACCTGGCACATACCAGGACCTGATACTGATGCCGGTTTGACTGGTCGCAAGATTGTGGTTGACGGATACGGCGGCTATGCTCGAGTTGGCGGCGGGGCCTTCAGCGGGAAAGATCCAAGCAAAGTAGATAGATCTGGAGCGTATGCTGCACGTTATATCGCTAAGAATGTCGTAGCAAAGGGGCTAGCGGACAAATGCGAGGTAGCGCTTGCTTATGTTATTGGCAAACCGCAACCTTTAATGAAATCTTTTGACACTTTTGGGTCTGAAACAGCGGACTTAGAGATAATTCAAAAATTTATTGACGAGTTGCTTGATACATCTGTAAAAGGCATCATAGAAGGATTGGATTTACGACGTCCAATATACAGTAGTACAACGGCTTATGGTCATTTCGGCAAGCCTGGTCTTCCGTGGGAGCAAATTACAGAAAAGTAAAATGTGATAAAAATTACAAACTTTAGTGCGAAAAATCACAGACAAATATTAGCTAGAGGGCTATTATATAAATACGGAAGTAGTGAGGTGGAGACAACTCGCATTCCACAAAAATCGGGCAAATGAGCCCGATTTTTATTTGTCTGAACACTATAAGGTTCGCGTAACTTCAACTTGTATAGTGACCATAGCGGCTACCTGATACAATAAAAGGTAGTAGTATGAAAGAAATTATTAGAATTCTTAAGGTAGGAAGCAACCTGTGGCCTAGCTATCTGCTGGTTAGTATTCTTACTGTATTTTTGTCGCTTTTAACTGTTCTTCAGCCTCTTCTCTCAGGCTGGGCGATTGATGAGATTGGCAAGGGTTCTAATGCGAATATTACTTATGCCGCAATGCTGGCCGTAGGCATATTTATATTGGATTTAGGTCAAAATTTATTTAGTAACTGGGGAGGCTACGTAGGAGATTTGATTGCTGTCCGCTTGAATAAGCTCTTAAGCGAACGCTACTACGCCCATTTAATGCAACTGCCGCAAAAGTATTTTGACACCGAATTGTCAGGGAAAATCATCTCCCGGTTGAACCGGTCGATCGTCCAGATTGTGAATTTTATCCAGATGATGACAAACAACTTTCTGCAGTTTATCTTCAGTACTGTATTCAGCCTGATTATTGTCTTTATTATCAGTTGGCAAGTCGGCTTGATGCTGCTCGTTCTGTATCCGATTTTCATTTGGATGACAGTAAAAAACAGTAGCACTTGGCAGGATTATCAAGTTAAGAAAAACGAAAATATTGATATTGCCAGCGGGCGTTTTGCCGAAGCAATATCCCAGGTAAAAGTGGTAAAAAGCTACGGCCAGGAAAAGCGGGAGTTGAAGTTCTTTTCTCATCACTTTGCTAATCTGGCAAGACTTACAAAGCCTCAATCAGAGTTTTGGCACAAAAAGGATATTAACCGGCGTCTTGTTCTAAACATAATTTTTCTTGGAGTGTATGGATTTATTTTTGTCCGCGGAGCTCAAGGAGCTTTTACGCCAGGCCAGGCCGTTACTTTAATTCTGTATGCCATGAGTATTCGTATTCCAATCTTCACAATTAGCTTCTTGGTTGAAAATACTCAAAGAGCAGTAAGCGACAGCAAAGACTATTTTAAAGTTATGGAAGAGGCGCCGGAGAGCGGTGGCTCGAACAAGTCTATAAAGGTTAGCAAGGGTCATATAAAATTCAACAATGTGAGCTTTGGCTACGACGAAAACAAGCAGGTGATACGTAATGTAAGTTTTGAAATAAAACCCGGTCAGAAGATTGCTCTGGTTGGCGAGAGCGGCGAAGGAAAGACGACACTTACTAATTTACTTCTTAGATTATATGACTCTAGCGAGGGTTCAATAATCATCGATGATCAGAATATCCAAGACTTCTCTAGAAGCTCTCTGCGCAGTCAAATTGCGATTGTTTTTCAGGAACCGAATTTGTTCAGCGGAAGTATCAAAGAAAATATTTCTTATGCTGATCCGCATGCTTCAGATGCTTCAATTGCTAAATCCGCGAAGGCTGCGAATGCCCATGAGTTCATTCAAACATTGGGAAAAACTTATGATACGGAAATCGGCGAAAGAGGTTTGAAATTATCCGGCGGTCAAAAACAGCGCATTGCTATTGCACGGGCGATTCAGAAAGATTCGCCTATTCTTGTTTTAGACGAGGCGACAAGCAGCCTGGATAGCAAAAGCGAGCTTTTGGTTCAAGAAGCCTTAGAGCATTTAATGAAAAATAGGACAACGATTATCATTGCCCACAGATTAAGTACAATTCAAAATGTCGACGTTATTATTGCCTTAAAAGGCGGTAAGGTTTCAGAGATTGGCTCGCCGAAAGAGCTTGCAAAGAAGGACGGAATATATGCACAGCTGCTTAGAGTACAGACAGCAAGATCTGCAGAAGAGCGGCAAGAGGCCCTGGCGAAGTTCGGTATAATATCATGATTGACTTATTTGCAACAATCATGCATAATCACTCACAAAAGATAATTTACTAAAAGGTAGGAGTAAACATGTTACATGGTGAAAGTGTTCAGCAATCAGTAAATCAATATTTTGACAACAAAAATCGGGTTTTAGCTCTAGCAGGCGGTAGCGCCATTGTAGGAATTGGTGCAGCTGTACTTGCAGGCGGCGGAGAAATTTTTGCCACAGGCGGCCATCATGTGGTTGGCTGTTATAAACATGAAGGTAATTCCGGACACGGCCAAATAAAAGATCTTGACGGTGATGGAATCAAAGGCGTAGTTCTGAACCCTTTTGATCCGAGCTGGCCAGGCGACCACTTCCATTCACTTAAAGTGGACGGGGGACAAACGATTATTGATCCGGTTTCCGGCGTCGAGTACGAGACCGCTAGGCAGGATGGCAAGGTTAAGAAGTGGGAAGTTTGTAAAGGCGAGCACCCATCTACTACTACAACCATTAAAGCTACCACTACCACTATTAAACCTACGACCACTACTATCAAACCTACAACGACCACTACTACAATCTTGCCTGAAACTACCACAACTCTTCCTGAAACTACCACTACAGAATCTACAACCACTACCGAGGCTACTACTACAACCATTAAAGCTACCACTACCACAGAGGCTACTACCACGACTGAAGCGTCAACTACTACCAGCGAACATGCAACTACAACAACTGAAGACGCCGCCACGACTACCAGCACTCAGGCTTCAACCACTACTACAACACCCGCGTCGTCTACAACCAATACGCCTGCAACAACTACTCCAGAAACAACTACTCCAGAAATAACCACTACAGTTACAGTTGTTCCTAAGCTGCCTGAAACGGGTTCAGATACTGCAGATACCATAGGAATCGCTAGCGGACTTCTTATAGCGGGAGCACTAATTGTTGCTTCTACTCGACGACGCAATCGTACAGCTTAGCTTTAGATAGTAAGCTTGCGACGCTAATAAAACAACATTTATAGTCTTGGCTGGCTGTAGTTTCGTGATTATACTGTATAGTAATCGCGAATGAACTGTAGTTCAAAATAAACACGCGTGGAGGGATAGACAATTTATGGCAAACGGCAAAGGCCAAAGAGTGGCTGCGTTCTTGTTGGCTCTGATGTTTTTACTAACAACGATTGGAGCGGCTGGTTACGTTATATATCAACTAAGAACAGAAAGCGCAGGTATTGTTAATGATACAACAGCTAGTACGGATATGGCTCAAGTGGACGATGCAAATACATGTGGAGGCACAGCTATGAGTCCGGTTGAACCAAGAGCTATCCCAACAGTAACAACAGCGCAGACTCCAGTCGCCGAGCTTGAAAAAGTAGACATTGAGGTCGGAACAGGCGAAGAAGTGCAGCCGGGTGATTGCGTGGGCGCATTATATTACGGTACGCTTGCGACAACTGGTGAAAAATTCGACGGTAATTATGAAACAGGCCAGCCGATAGAATTTTCTCTAAATGGAGTAATTGCTGGTTGGACCCAAGGAATCCCGGGAATGAAAGTCGGCGGTGTCAGACGGCTTGTTATACCGGCTGAAATGGCTTACGGTGCTCAGGCAACCGGCAGTATTCCCGCCAACAGCGATTTGGTTTTCGAAGTATACATAGTATCTACCAGGGAGGCCAACTAAAATAGACAAAAACACAACATATAGTGCTATTGCATTTGACATAAGCACTATATACAATAAAAGTACATTTAGATTAACAAACAAACCTAAGTCAAAAAGGAACTCGCAACAATGAAGAAGATAACGGTATTCACAACTAACACATGCGCCTACTGCTCAATGGTCAAGAAGTGGCTTGACTCAAAAGGCGTGGCTTATAGTGTCGTTAATTTGGACGAACAACCGGAAATGCAAAAGCAGGTATTTGAGAAAAGCGGAGCCCTAACCGTTCCAGTTACTTTGATTGAAAAAGAAGACAACACAGAAGAAGTAGTTATCGGCTTTAATCTTTCAAGATTAGCTTCCGTCATTTAGAGTTAGAACTTGTCGCTGTGACAGCTAAAAACTAAAAAAGACCGGATGTCCTTGGTCTTTTTTAAAACTTGAGAGTAAATGAAGTAGAATAGAGTGAGTACTAATTAGTAATATAAACAGGGAGAGACTAGAGAAGTGCATGATGTAATAATGATTGGAGCCGGACCAACCAGCTTGGCTGCTGCTGTCTATACTTCCAGAGAAGATATAGACACTCTTATATTTGAAAAAGGTGTTATCGGAGGCTTGGCTGCCATTACTGATATGGTAGACAACTACCCTGGGTTTGATGAAGGAGTCGAGGGTTTGGTGCTGGCGGAAAAACTGCAAAAGCAAGCCGAGCGTTTTGGGGCAAAAATTGAACTTGGCGAAGTGCAGTCAGTGAAAAAAGTGGACGGATCCTTTGTTTTGCAAACTACTAGCGGAGAAATGAAAGCCAAAACGGTGTTAATTGGTACGGGTTCTGAGTGGAAAAAATTAGGTATTCCAGGCGAGGACCAATTCTACGGACGCGGAGTGCACAACTGTGCGACCTGCGACGGCGCATTCTACCGCGATAAAAAACTTGTAGTTGTCGGCGGCGGTAATTCAAGTGCTCAGGAAGCTCTGTTTTTGACTAAATTTGCCGAGTCCATAGATATTTTGATCCGCGGCGATAAATGGAAAGCCAGCGACGTATTAATCCATGAAATAGAGAAAAACGATAAAATTACCGTTCATTTCAATACAACAACCGACGAAATTGTGGGTTCGGAAATTGACGGGATGAACAAAGTAACTAAAGTTGTCGGTACCAAAAATAGCGAGAAAATTGATTTTATTACAGACGGGGTGTTCGTATTTATCGGGCTAAAACCGGTAACTTACTTTCTTGAAGGCAGCGGTGTTGAATTTGATGATTTTGGGTTTGTGAAGACGGATGACAAGCTTATGACGGCAGTTCCAGGTATTTTCTGTGCCGGTGATGTTAGAAGCGGGGCTACTATGCAGATTGCCTCAGCTGTGGGCGAAGGAGCAAGTGCGGCTCTTTCGATTCGTGAATACCTAGAAAACTACGATCGTGCAAATATGTCGAACGGTAAGATCTAAAAATTATTGAGCTAAAGTGCCGATCTTTAATTGTTCTAACTGTTGCTCTGCGCTTGAAGAGTGCGGAGTGCCGCTACCGATTTCGTCGCCAGCTTCATCTGTGCGCGAAGTAAACATCCTAGTTGCGTCTCTACCGCAGGCTTCTAGTATTTCGTCCCCGCCAGGATGTCTGGGAATATAAGAAGTTATATCGTATACGGAATTATTTATAATCGTCCAGCAGTCATCTTTTGAATTGTGTGATTCGACCTGTTTTGCAGTATAGCTTTCTAAGGCGGTAGTTTCTGATGCAGTATCCTGGTTTCGACCGGGTACTGCTGCCACTATATAGAACACAGCGCCGAGACTTACTAGTGCAGCGGCGATTAAAATTGCAATGGTTCTAGTATTCATCTTGATATCTCCTCCGGGCAGCTAGCTTACTTAACTTTGAATTTGTCCGGGTAGTCCGTAAAAATACCGTCAACACCCCAGGATTCTAATTCCTCAGCCCGCTCGACACTGTTTACTGTATAAGCATATAGTAGATAGCCTCTATGTTTCATTGATCTGACAAAACCTGACCACAGCCAGCTATGTTTCAAGTGGACACGGTGAGTCCCAAGGTAAGAGGCCGAAGCAACGGCTCTGACCCCCGACCAAGATTCAATTATTGCAATCTCTGAGTGGGGCAACTCTTTTTTAACAGATTGCAGAATTGAAAAAGATTTGCTGGATATTAAAATCTTACCTTTGTAATTTTTCAGGATTTTGACTAAAGGTTTAACTACCTTTAGTTCTTTTATCTCAAGATTTAGCGGTACACGGCAATCAATTTCAGTTAAAGCTTGTTCAAGGGTCGTATAGGTTTGATTAGGCAAGGTATCGTCATGCGAAAGGACAACTGCTTTGCCCTGCATCCTCAGATCGACTTCAATCATATCGACATCCATTTTGAGGGCTTTTTTTATAGCTTCCAGAGAATTTTCCGGGGCCAGGCCTCTAGCGCCTCTATGTCCGATGATTTCCATAGTACGTATAGTGTACAATATGTTGTAAAGACTTATGTAAATACAAAGGAGAAAACTCATGGATTATAATGCAATTTTAGAACCGTATTCGGACGGCCAGACAGTTAATGTTGTTATAGAAATACCAAAAGGCTCATCACACAAGATTGAGTTTGACCGCAAACGCAAAATAATGGTACTGGACAGAGTAGAACCTGTAATTTTTGCTAAACCTGTTAACTATGGCTTTATTCCAGCTACTTTAGATGATGACGGCGATGAGCTGGACGTACTGTTTGTAACGGACGAACCTATGACGACAGGTGTTGCGAGTGAGGCCACTGTTATTGGTGTCTTAGAATTTGAAGACGATGGAGAAATGGATCACAAGGTTATCTGTGTGCCAGCCGACGATCGCAATAATGGAAACGCGATTCAGTCAATTGATGACCTGGGTCAAATGTGGAAAAACCAGATCGAGCATCACTTTACGCACTATAAAGACTTAAAGAAGCCGGGTTCTACTAAAGTTTTGGGATTCGGTGATGTCGCCAGAGCTCACGAAGTTATAGCTGAATGCATTGAGCGCTGGAACAAACAGTAAATGGCGGATATCTTTGAGTCGGCTGGAGGAGTTATTATCGGGCCTGGAAATAAGATTGCCGTTGTAAGCCAGCACGGAAATTCTTGGTCGCTACCTAAAGGCCATCTAGAAAATGGCGAAACACCGGAAGAGGCTGCTATTCGGGAAATATTTGAAGAGACCGGGATACAGGATGTGAAAATCATTGATTTGCTTGGAGATTACGAGCGAGGCAGGATCGGGCCGAACGGTGACGGTGAAGATCTGAGCCATCCTAAACACATTACAATCTTCTTATGTATAACAAACCAAACGGACTTAAAGCCGATTGATCCAGAGAATCCAGAGGCCGAATGGTTAGCCATTCAGGATGTTGCTGACAGATTGTCCAACGAGCACGACAAGGCTTTTTTCATCTCTGTGACGCCGAAAATATTAAAGTATCTTGCAGGTTAAAGCAAAAGCACGATACAATGTAGTCAAACTTATAGGGAGATATATGAATCCCGTTAGAAATAACGGCGGGAGATAAGGCAAGAGCCTGTACTTTTAAACTAAAAATGTAAAGAGGGGATTTTAGAGCGGGATGAAGACACGGGTGGCAATAAATGGATTTGGCCGGATTGGCCGGATGACTTTCCGGATTATGGCGGAGAGAAAAGACATTGAAGTAGTTGGAATCAATGATTTAACAGATACAAAGACGTTAGCTCATTTACTCAAATATGATACTAACTACGGTTTATTCACACATAAAGTAGAGGCTATAGATGGATATATAGTTGTTGACGAAGTTAAAATTCCAGTAAGCGCCGAGAAAGATCCAAGCGCATTACCATGGGGGGATTTGAAAGTCGACGTGGTTATTGAATCGACAGGCAGGTTTACGACAACTGCTGACGCTAGCGCACATATCAAGGCTGGAGCTAAAAAAGTGGTTATTTCTGCGCCTGCTAAAGATGATGAGACTAAAACTTTAGTAATTGGTGCTAACGAGGATGAGATTGACCAGGCTGGCGATGTGCTAAGCAATGCTAGCTGTACCACAAACAGTATTGCTGCCGTTATGGACATAATGGAGATGGAATATGGCATTGAAAAAGCCATGTTAACCACTGTGCACAGTTATACCGCGAGCCAAGACCTGCAGGACGGCCCAGGCAAAGATTTGCGTGAAGCCAGGGCAGCTGCCGAGAATATTGTGCCTACGACAACTGGTGCTGCTAAAGCAGTTGGTCTGACTATACCAAGCCTCAAGGGTAAATTTGACGGCATGAGTGTCCGCGTTCCTACCTCGGTCGTGTCACTATCAGATGTGACAATGCTACTGAAGCGTGATGTCACCAAAGAAGAAATTAATGACATGCTCAAAAAGAAAGCAAGTGAGCCTTATTACCAAGGCATTCTGGCGGTAACGGACGAACCATTGGTAAGCTCTGACTATATCGGCAACAGCTATTCAGGAATTGTCGACATGCTGCTTACGAATGTTGTTGGCGGTAATCTTGCAAAAGTAGTAGTCTGGTACGACAACGAATGGGGCTATTCTAACCGTTTGGTAGAAATGGTAGCTGATGTTGGTAAAATCTTGAGTCAAAATAATTAAAATACTCTATGCTTTTTCATACTATTACGATGCTAATCATGCCGCTGATAATACTGTTTACAATAATTTATGGGTTAGTCGTACTCAGGAAACTTAAAAGATGAAAGTATACATAGGTTCAGATCATAACGGCTTTAACTTGAAGCAGCAGATAGTAGATTATCTAAGAAATCTAGGACATACGGTTATAGATGAAGGCGACGAGCGCTTGGATCCAGATGATGACTTTACTATTTTTGCTGGAAGAGTAGTTAACGCTATGAAAGCTGATCATGATCATACGGCTAGAGGAATATTAATATGCGGAAGCGGCCAAGGCATGATAATGGCCGCAAACCGGCATAAAGGTATACGAGCTGGATTAGGCTGGAGCGAAGAGTCAGCCCGATCAATACGAAATGACGAAGATAGCAATGTCCTAGCACTGCCAGCTGAAGTTTTAGATAGTGCAAAGAAATGGCAGGCAATAGTAGACACTTGGCTGACAACACCGTTTGCTGGCGCAAGCCGCTATAAAAGACGCATAAAACAGCTAGATAGTTAGTAGACTTGTGCGGTCTTTTGACTGTACAATAATGCTAAAGGGTGATATTCGGCCATATCAACTAATAATATCACATTCATTTATAAATGTCAATTATAACACCTACAATTACGACAGACGATCCGCATATCTACAGAGATCAGATGGAAAAGATTACTAGTTTCACTGATGGAGTGCACCTGGACTTTGCAGACGGGATTTTCGCTCCAAGTACTCTCCTGCCGATCGACGAGGCTTGGCGTTCTGATGATCTGATAACTCACGCTCATATCATGTACCAAACGCCAGCTGACGCATTAGAAGACATTATGCACCTAGAGGCTGATTTGGTAATTCTGCATGCTGAATCCGATGATGTGAAAAAGTGTTTGAAAAAACTTCAGGCGAATGGCACTAGGACAGGAATTGCGCTTTTGCCAGAAACGTCACTGGCTGACTTGCAAGGTTTAGAAATTGACGATTTATTTGATCATATTTTAGTATTCGGCGGCCGCTTGGGTTTTCAGGGAAGCGAAGCTGATTTGGACCAGCTTCATAAAGTAAAACAGCTTGTAGAGGCTTATCCGGATGTTGAGATTGCTTGGGACGGCGGAGTGAACCAAGAAAATGCTAAGCAAATATCAGACGCCGGGGTGTCGATTCTAAACGTTGGCGGTTATCTTAAAAACTCTCACGATCCAAAAAAGACTTATCGAACCCTTTCTACTCTGGTATCATAAGCGTAATGAAAAGATATGTCGCATGAGCGCTAAAAATTTTACGAACAAGAAACAGCCGGTCAAGAAGCTTGAACTAATAGCGAATGATATTCGTCAAGATTTGATAAAAAGCCTGGAAGAAGCAGGAAGCGGCCATAGTGCTGGCCCGCTTGGTCTGGCTGATATATTTACTGCGCTTTATTTTGACATCCTGAAGCATGATCCAAAAGACCCTGAATGGAATGAAAGGGACATACTACTGCTAAGCAACGGGCATTGCGTTCCGGTTCAATATACCGCTATGGCCCACGCGGGTTATTTTCCTAAAAAAGAACTAATGACTCTGCGTAAATTTAAAAGTAGACTGCAAGGTCATCCGGAACGAGAAGCACTCCCCGGGTTGGAAAACACCAGCGGTCCGCTGGGCTGCGGGTTGAGCCAGGCGGCAGGAATAGCGATGGCAATGCAGATGAACAAAGATTCGCACCGCTGGATCTATACCATTATGGGAGACGGCGAACTGAACGAGGGTAATATCTGGGAAGCAGCTATGTTTGCGGCTAAATATAGACTCCATCATATTATAGGTATAATTGATCGCAATAATATTCAGATTGACGGTACGACTGAACATGTTATGCCTCTGGAAGATCTACGGGCTAAGTGGGAAGCGTTTGGCTGGCATGTGATAGATATAGACGGTAATGATATCGAAGCCGTGATTGATGCCTGTTCAATG
>CAZTWI010000016.1:0-5605 GCA_964617685.1 uncultured Candidatus Saccharibacteria bacterium
TTAGAGTCGCAAATTATAATTGCCCAAATCCTGCTAATAGCACTTTTCCTAGAGCATGCGCGCTTGGAGAAAACGGGCAGCCAATCAGAATGCAAAATAATGCAAAAGTATATGCTGATGTAAAAGCAAACAATCAAACTACAACTACCAACATTACAAACCCTGGACTAACTGCAAATAGCGGCGTCGCGCCAACCTCCGTTCCAGCATATAATCGTGCGGCTCATTCTATCGCTGGCGGGACTTATGCTTCGACAAGTGGAACAGTGGCTTGTCCTAATAATAACGGGAATGTAATTTGGCCTGCAAATATTAGGATTACAGGTGATTTGGATATGAAAAATAACTGCACGATAACTATAACTGGAAACGTATGGATAACAGGTAGGTTTAGAACAGGTAATCAGGGAAGAATAATCGTAGCAAGTAGTTTGGCATCAACCCGGCCTGTAATTATGATAGACGGCCAAAGCGGCTTTAATCTAGAGAATAACGGCAGAGTTATACCAAACGGCTTTGGAACAGGAATTGAAGTCAGGACATTCTGGAGTAATTCAAGCTGCAGCCCCAATTGTCCTACTGTTACCGGAGTGGATTTAAAAAATTCTCAAGATGTTACGACCATAGATCTGGGTAATAACGGACAAGCGGATAATAGCGTTTTTATCGCGCAGTGGTCTAGAGTCAGAGTCTCGAATAATGGAATTTTAGGCGCAATATCGGGTCAGTCTATAGAATTAAGCAACCAAGCAGTGATTAATTTTACAGCTTCAGTTCCGGGAAGCGATAATCTAACTACTACGTGGGTTAAACGCGGATACCTAAGGGTTTTTCAGTAGACTGAATATCTATCTGTGATATAGTTAATTTCATGGCTACAACTACAACTAAGAGGGGAGCTTCAAAGAAGACTAAGACTAGTTCAAAGTCTGCATCCGCCTCAAAGAAAACAACGGTTAAAAAAACAACTAAGAAACAGGCGGATAAAAAAACGACTACCGCCAAAACTACTACGAAATCTGTTAATAAAACAATCCAAAAACCAGCGAAAAATGCTGATTCTACCAGCAAACAACATAAAGTTTGGAATTGGGCATTAGCTCTCTTGGCGTTAGGCCAAGCTGTCGCTTTGATTGTTTTGGGTGGCAAGTATCTTTATTCAGTCACAACCAGCTTTATAACAACAGATAAATTATCTGGAGTACAGGTCGGGGCTCAACACGTTTTGTTCGATCTCAACATACTCTATGTATTGGCCGCCGCTCTATTAGTTACGGCTTTGATGCATGTATTGTTCGCTACTGTTCTTCGCAAAAAGTATGAAGCTCAGATTCTAAAGAGTGTTAACACGGCGCGTTGGGCATGGTTTTCTGCGACAACCAGTATTGTCACGCTTAGTGTCGCATTGATTGTTGGAGTTACGGATATTTCAACCATGATCTTAATTTTGGCCGCTTGCATTACAGCAAGTTTGCTGGCCATGGTAAGAGAATCACAAGATAAGCCTCGAAAAGTGGTGAAGATTTCAAGCGTGTTGGCGGCACTTGCCCCGTGGATTGTGATCGTCGTGTACCTTGCTGGATCTGTTAAATATGGTGATGGCAATATAGAAAATTATGTGTATTATCTTGTTGCATCAACCGCAGTACTCATGGCTCTGCTTGACGCTACAATGTACTTGAACGGCAAGAAATCGGGACGCTGGGCGGATTATACATTCACAGATAGAACTTACTTGCTCATAAACTTTGTCTTGTGTTCAAGTCTCGCATGGCAAGTATATTTCGCACTTCTGAAGTAGTTCTCGCTAAACTGAATGTCTAAATCCGGTCAAACAGTAAATTCAATACGCTTAAGGAAACTTGTCCATGGCGGGCAGTGCTTGGCGGAAATGCCTAGCGGCAAAAAAATTCTTGTTTGGGGCGGACTACCGGGCGAGCTCGTAAATGTACGGGTCATAAAAAAGAAAAATTCATATGCGGAAGGTATAGTTACCGAAGTTCTTGAACCCTCAAAAGATAGAATAATTCCAGAAGAGCCGGAATCTTATCTGTCAACCAGTCCGTGGCAAATCATGACCTTTGAATCAGAGAATATCGCTAAGCAGTCAATTCTAGAAGAGACTTTTACTAGAGAAGGTGTAGAAGATATAAAATGGTTGAGTTTTGTAGCTTCTGCATCGGGAAGAGCAGCCTACAATCAGATTCATTCTGATTCTGGCGCGCTGAGAAACCCCGAAGGGGTGTCTTATTGGGGTTACCGAAATAAACAGGAATTTGGTTTCTGGGGCGACGCGTCGGGAATTCATCTTGCTCATTTTGTGCGCGGGACTCACGGTAAGCAAATCGTTTCCGGCAGCAAGCTAGCAAACAGTCTAATAAATTCCACGGCCGTGGAATTTATTAGACAAATTAACGCATTTACAACAATTATCCCGATAAGGGCGGGTGATTTGAAGACTTTGGTTCTTCGCTGTTCTGAAGCCTCTGAAGTCGTTGGAGCTCTATTCGTGAAACAAGAGTTAGATATGAGTAGTTTTGCGCTCCCAGAGGGCTTAAAAGGCCTAGATATTTATTACTCTGACCCAAAGAGTCCTGCATCCGTCCCGACCAAGAAGTTATATTCATTTGGTGATATAAAGCTCACCGATAGCATACTAGGTATTAATATCATATATGATGTAATGTCGTTTTTCCAGGTGAATGTACCGGTGTTCAAGATGGCTCTGGAACAGATGAAAAAACATCTTAAGGATCTACCGTCTGTAGATATGTACAGCGGCGTAGGAACTATTGGATTAGCAGTCGGTTCGTCAACACTTGTAGATATTGATAAAAACAATATCAAAATGGCTGAACTGAATGCCAGGGAGGCGGATAGCGAAGTTATTCAGTCAAGCAGTGAAGAAGCATTGGATTATATAGTTGAAGACAAAATTTTAATAGTAGATCCGCCTCGGGCAGGATTGCACAAAAAAGTAGTAGATAGAATTGCAGAGGTCAGACCTCCGCAGATTATCTATCTAAGCTGTAATCCAAGCACACAGGCCAGGGACATAAAACTCCTTAGAAAACATTATAAAGTTGCTCTAGCTCAAGGATTTAACTTCTTTCCACGCACGCCTCACATCGAATCTCTGATAATACTAGACAGGAAAAATTAATAATCACAAACCTCACGATCGTGAGGTTTGTGAGGTGTATATCCAGGTAGTGTTACTATTGATGTAATGAAACTGCATAGATTTTACTTATCTGATACAGAACTTCCGCACACTTTCTGGATGCAGGACAAAGCGCTGTTTCATCAGTGGACAAATGTCCTAAGATTTCAAACTGGTAGAGAGCTTATCCTGTTCAATGACAAGCGCGAAGAACGTCTCTACAGGATTGTAAAAATAGGCAATAATGCCGCACATCTTGAACTTGTAACGGAACTGAAACCAAGTATCCCAAAAACCGACCTTTATCTTTGTTTTTCATTGCTCAAAAAAGATAAAAACGAATGGGTTTTACAAAAAGGTACAGAGCTTGGCGTACGGCATTTTGTGCCGTTAATCTGTGATAGAACAGAAAAAACTGGTTTTGACATTGAAAGAGCAGAGAAAATTGTTATCGAAGCTGCTGAGCAATGCGGGCGTTCCGACATTCCACGTGTTCGTGAGCCAATTCATATAGATAAAATTATTGAAGAGTTGCTGGACAAGGTAGAAATATATGTAGCCGAGCAAGGTTCGCCAGAAACATCTAATACAGATCATTTAACTAAACCAGTTGCTGTGCTAGTTGGTCCAGAAGGCGGCTGGTCAGACTCGGAAAAACAATTGTTTAAAGACAAGAACCTAAAACACCTAGCAATAAGTGAATTTACGCTAAGAGCAGAAACAGCAGCCATTATAGCTCCTACACTATTATCTTAAAAACTGGACGCTTAACCCTTAACCCTATACGCTGTATGTATGAACTATTGGCAGGAACGGAGTCTACCATATAAACCTGGGCAGAAAACTCCTTTTAAGGTTTCTAGGAGTAAGATTGAGCTGTTTATGCAGTGTCCGCGCTGTTTTTGGCTAGACGTACGTTTAAAAATTAAGCGTCCAAGCAGTCCGCCGTTCAATATAAATAAAGCAATTGATGAGTTATTCAAAAAAGAATTTGATGTATACCGGGCAAAAGGCGAAGCGCATCCGCTCATGACGGATAATCAGATAAAGGCAATCCCATATGTTCATGAAGAACTTGATAAATGGCGCGAAAATTTTGTAGGAGTTGTAACACTGCACGAACCAACTAATTTGCATGTATTTGGCGCTGTTGATGATGTTTGGATAGATGATAGAGGCGAACTAATAGTTGTTGATTACAAAGCGACTGCTAAAGATAAACCAGTAACTGCTCTTGGCGCGGAAGGCACCTGGCAGGATATGTATCGCCGTCAAATGGAAATTTACCAGTGGTTGCTTCGTGCAAACGGATTTACTGTCAGCGACATAGGTTATTTTGTTTACGCAACTGGCACAACGGACAGGGATGGATTTAACAATGTTATCGATTTCGAAACGCATGTCTTTCCGCATCACGGTAATTCGGATTGGGTTGAACAGACGTTAATGAATATGAAAAGAGTTATGGACTCTGACAAAATACCTAATGTCGGCATGGCAGCAATGGGCGGCCCGTGTGAATTCTGCGAGTATGCAAAATCCCGAACTCAACTTACTTTGCAGGCTCTCAAAAAGTAGTAAATTGTGATATTCTGATCGGTAGAAGAAAGGTAGAAATATGGATTCTGTTTCGGAGGGAACAAAAATAGCCACGAGTAAAAAAGTTATCTATTACAATATGGCTGTACTGGGTTTATTATTATTTTCTGCCTGCGCTATGATGACGATATTTTTTGGCATGTTTAGCCTTGGTACTAATGCAGGGCTGTTTATTTTTATAATGATGTGGGTAGTATGTTTCTTTATCTGGGTAATCGGCTCAATACTTGCGTTTCGCCGCTATAAGTCAACTCAATATATTTTGAGTAAAGATGCGCTGGCTGTTACGAAGGGTGCAATGTTTAAAAGCGCCACTGATCTTTATCGCTACGACTCGATTATGAGCGTGCATATAAGCCAGAATCTGGCAGGCAAAACTTTCGGATATTCAGATTTAGTTATTAATATACCTAAACTTGGAAAAGACGTTACCCTAAACGGCGTGGTAGAACCGCTAAAACAAGCAGAGATAATAAAAAAGCGTATTAACGATCTTCAGCCTACGAAAATGGCCTAAAATTAACTAAATGGGCAATAGCTTGTATACTGTAGTTATATGATTGATATTCAATTACTAAGGGATAATCCAGAGCTGGTAAAACAAAAAAGTCTGCAAAAACAAGTCGACATAGATGTTGATTTGATTCTAAAACTTGATAGTGAGAAAAAAGATTTATTGCAGCAAGTTGAAGAATTACGGGCTCGCCGTAATGACATAAGCGCGCAAATGAAAAACGGCCAGCCAAATCAAGAGCTCATAGATCAAGGTAAATTGTTGAAAGTTGAGTTGGCGGACAGAGAAGATTTGCTTAAAAAAACAGAAGATGAGTTTAATGATTTGTT
>CAZTWI010000016.1:5615-11549 GCA_964617685.1 uncultured Candidatus Saccharibacteria bacterium
TTCGCAAAATACCCAACCTCGCACTGGATCATGTACCGATAGGTCAGACTGAAGAAGAGAATGTTATAACCAAAACTATCGGCCAAAAACCAGAGTTTGATTTCAAACCTCGTCCGCATTGGGAAATAGCCGAGGAGAGAGATCTGTTCGATAAAGAACGGGCAGCAAAAGTTGCCGGCAGCAGGTTCGTCTACTTAAAGGGCGGGTTGGTCAGGCTGCAATTTGCAATTGTACAATATGTCATGGATGTACTTGAAGATGAAAGTATTCTGCAAAAAATTATTGATGAAAATAATCTAAAGGTTCCCTCCAAACCTTTTACACCCGTTTTGCCGCCAGCAATGCTCAAGACCGAACCTTATGTTGCAAGCGCCCGTTTAAATGCAAGCGAAGTAACTTACAAATTAGAGGGCGATGACCTTTGGTTGAATGCAAGCGCAGAACACGTTCTTTGTACAATGTATTGGAATGAAATATTGCCAGTTGAAGCGCTGCCGATTCGCTACATTGGCTACAGTCCGAGTTTCCGCCGCGAAGCAGGAACTTACGGCAAAGACACAGAGGGTATTATACGTCTGCACCAGTTCGATAAGTTGGAGATGGAAATATTTAGTACGTCGGAAACCGGACTGGACGAGCACAAATTACTCATTGCGATTCAAGAATATTTAATGCAAAGCCTGAACATTTGTTATAACTTTATACAGAAGTGTACTGCAGATATTGGCAAACCAAATGCCAGCGGCGTGGATATTGATGCATGGTTTCCAGGTCAAAATAGATTTATAGAAACCCACACTGCTGATTACATGACAGATTATCAATCACGCGATCTAAAGATCCGAACAAAAGTAGATAATGAAAACAAGCTGGTACACACGAACGATGCTACAGCTTTTGCCATGAGTAGAATATTAGCAGCGATTGTAGAGAATTATCAGAACGAAGATGGAAGCATTACGGTTCCGGAAGTTTTACAAAAATATATGGGAGGGAAGAACGTTATATGATAAAGCATATTGATATTGCGGCAGCACAGAAAGACTACAAAATTGATCCGGATCTTGCTAAATATATTCACAAAAAGATTGGGAAACTAGACAGGTACCTAAAAAGAAGCGTTCGTTCTGAAGCGCGTGCCGACGTCAAGCTGAAGGAAAGCACAGGCAAAGGCGGTAAGAAGTGTACTGCTGAAGTAATTCTCCATCTTCCAGGAGCTAAACTTGCCGCAAGCGATTCAACGATTAATATGTTTGCTGCTATCGATATTGTTGAGGCAAAGTTGCAGAACCAGCTTAAACGAGAGAAAGAAAAGAAATCGCCTACAAAATCGAAACACAAGAAAAACCGGGCCCGCCAAGCATTCGGCAAGATTTTCAAAAGATAATAAGGATCTAAAATACCTTATTTCTACTAGTGTCTAAACCACTCCTAGAGTGGTATAATCATTGTTGAAACAATTAGCATTGCGGTTTTGGAAATACCAAAACTATTAGTAGAGATTCTGGTGGCATCTCGGATTGACTCGCAAGCTTTTGAAAAATAATGTAATTACCCGGGGCAAACAAATGAAAAAAACAATCAAGCGATTACTAGGTGATCCGCAGGCGAAAACACTAAAGAGACTGCGAAAGCGTATAAAGGAAATTAATGAGCTCGAGCCTGAAATTGAGAAATTATCAGACACTAAATTAAAAGATCAGACCAAAAAGCTCAAAGAATTACTAAAAGACGACAAAAACACATTAGACAAAATCATGCCGGAAGCATTTGCGACTGTTCGCGAAGCTTCCAAACGCATACTAGGACAGCGCCACTATGATGTCCAGTTGATTGGCGGACTCGCGCTTCATGAAGGTATGGTTGCGGAAATGAAGACTGGAGAAGGTAAAACCCTGGTTGCAACCTTACCACTTTATCTGAATGCCCTTGAAGGAAAAGGCGCACACCTGGTTACGGTCAACGACTACTTAGCTCGAATTGGTGCTGGCTGGATGGGTCCCGTGTATGATTTCTTAGGTCTTAGCGTTGCCGTTATCATTCCCGACCAGTCTTATATGTATGACCCGGAATACAGCGACAATACACATGACGATGCTCGTTTTATGCACCTCAGACCGTGTACGCGCCAAGAAGCGTATGCAGCTGATATAACTTACGGAACTAACAACGAGTATGGTTTTGATTACTTGCGCGACAACATGGTCCGCGAAGAAAGCCAGCTTCGCCAGAGAGAACTTAATTACGCCATCGTTGACGAAGTCGACTCGATTTTAATTGATGAAGCCCGAACGCCGCTTATTATTTCCGCGCCAGCGGCAACCAGCGGTGCATCGTATGATCAGTTTTCTAAAATTGCCCGCCAGCTAAAGCGCGATGTGCACTTTGAAGTCGATGAAAAGCGAAAAGCAGTCACTATTACGGACGACGGAATTACTTTTGTAGAAAAAGCGCTGGGAATCAGCAACCTGTACGATACTAAAAATATCCGGACAATATATCACCTTGACCAGGCTTTGCGCGCCGAGGCATTGTTCAAGCGAGATAAAGATTATGTTGTGACTAAAGACGGCGAAGTAGTTATTGTCGATGAGTTTACCGGTAGATTATTAGCCGGGCGGCGTTATAACGAAGGTCTGCACCAAGCAATTGAGGCTAAGGAAAAAGTTGAAGTCCAAGAAGAATCAATGACTTTGGCGACAATCAGTTTCCAGAATTATTTCCGACTATACAAAAAACTTTCGGGTATGACCGGTACAGCTAGCACCGAAGCAGAAGAGTTTAATCAGATTTATGAACTTGAAGTTTTAGAAATTCCGCCAAATCGGCCGATTGCACGTGTTGATAGATCTGACAAAATATTTAGAACCAGGGATGGTAAATACAGGGCGCTCGTTGAGGAAGTTAAATCTTTGCACAGAAAAGGCCAGCCAGTTCTGATCGGCAGCTCGGCAATTGAACATAATGAACAAATCGGCAAACTGCTCAAAAAAGCCGGCATACCGCACCAGTTGCTTAACGCCAAGAATAACGAACGCGAGGCAAGTATTGTTGCAAAAGCCGGACAAAAAGGCGCAGTGACACTAGCGACAAACATTGCTGGTCGTGGAACCGACATTGTGCTGGGCGAGGGCGTAGTCGAACTAGGCGGTTTATATGTACTAGGTTCAGAAAGGCATGAGTCCAGAAGAATTGATAATCAGCTGCGCGGACGCGCCGGACGCCAGGGCGATCCAGGCGAGACTCAATTCTATGTCAGCACAGAAGACGACCTGATGCGTGTATTCGGCGGTGATCGAATAGCTAATATTATGAACCGTCTGAAAATTGATGACGAAACTCCGATTCAAAACAGGGTAATCTCCAAGAGTCTGGAATCCGCTCAGAAAAAAGTAGAGGGATTCAACTACGACTCGCGTAAGAATGTTGTTCAATACGACGATGTCATGAATCGCCACAGGCGTGCTACTTATACAATGCGCCGCGAAATTCTAAAACATGCTGATATTACTAATCGTATAAAAGAATTTATGACAGACGAGGTCCGGCAGCTTGTTAAGTCGCCGGAATCAATGCATGAAAACTTTGAAAGTATATTAAAAGATTTGTTCGATCTTGATGACAAGACAATAGACGCCTTGTTTGACATAGAGGCGGAGAAATTTGAAAAGGCCTTACTTAAAGAAGTTAAGAAGCGGCATGAGGAGCAAACAGAACTGTTCACACCAGAAGTTATGCAAAAAGTAGAAAGAGACATATTCTTGCAAGTTTTGGATAACTTATGGATGCAGCACTTAGAAAATATGGATCACTTGCGTCAGGGAATTAACTGGATTTCAGTAGGCCAGAGAGACCCGTTGGTTGAATATAGACGACAGTCACAGATCCTTTTTGAACAAATGCAGCAGGAATTACGACATCAGACTATTCATTCATTATTCCACGCGCGTCCAGTAGCGCATGATCATATTCACGATTCTGTAGAAACAGAGCTGACACGTGCCGCAAAAGGTTCAGTAGATAATGCAGACAAAGTTCTTTCTCTAGATCGTATAGAGGAAGAAGATTTCAGGAGCATTGCTTTGGGCGAGGGCAGTGCAACGAAAGCAAAGCCGTCCCCGCTAAAGAAAAAACAAAAGCGCAAAGCAGCTCGCAAAGTAAGAGCCAAACAAAGAAAAAAGCGATAAATTTATATAAATGTTAAAACACAGAATTGAACATGTAAAGTTAGGGTCGGGCTTAGAAGGACTAATAATAGATACCCCGAAAACTGGGGTGGTAGTTGCAGAAGTCAGCTTCAGAGCAGGCGAGTTCATGCTGCCAAAAGATAAAATTGAAACAGCTCATATGCTGGAACATGTGCTATTGGGTGCTAACAAAACTTTTCCCAAAGCGCGCGATTTCCAGGCCGCGATTGAACAAAACGGAGCTTATTCAAACGCATCAACCGGAATCTACGATGTAACTTACGAGGTTGAGTGCGCTGATTTTGAGTGGCAAAGAGTTTTAGGTATTTTATTTGATGCTATAAGTACTCCTTTATTCCTGCAAGAAGAGTTTGATACTGAGCGAAGCAACATCCGCGAAGAGCTGACTTTAAGATCTAATAATCACTTCAGACACCTTAATCTGAGTATGCGTCAATCTATGGGGATGGATTCGTTAACCGACACAGAACGGCTGGAGCTTTTAGATGGCGTTAGCAGAGAAGAGCTTGTAGCGCACTACAAAAAAACCCACACTCTTCCAAACGCCCGGTTTATAATCGCCGGTAATTTTAACGGAAGTTATGAAGAACCGATTGCTTTGATAGAATCAAAGCTTAGTTTGTCAAAACGAGGTTCTAGAATACCAATGCCGGAGGAATATGCTTCTTTACCAAAAGAACCTTTAGTAATAAGAAAACCGAGTGTTCCGAATATATATCTATATCTTGACATGTACGCTGAGCGGGAACTCTCAGAGAAAGAGACAAACGCTCTGCATTTGCTGTCGACTCTGCTAACCGAAACTATGTATTCACGTATATTCGGTACCGCCCGCGAGAGGGGGATAGTTTACGGAATGGGTTCCGGTATTTCACCTATGCGCGGTTCTACCGGCTGGTGGCTGGGTGCTCAAGTAACAAAGTCTAATAGCGAGGCGCTGCTTAGATTAATACGCGATGAACTGACGAGATTACGCAACGGGATACTAGACGAATCAGACTTTGATGCTGCTAAGAAACACCTGCTTGGCAAAACTATGCGTTCCGGCCAGACAGCCAATGGACTAGTTGGTAATTACGCAAGATACTATATGAATGGAGAAATTGAAGATCTGAACAAACTGCCGGCAAAACTCGAATCGTTAAAGGCTAAAGACTGTATAAAGGTTTTCCAAGATATATGCAGAGATAAGGTCTGGGGTCTTGGCGTACTTGGCTCTACCTCTATTGTTCCGGCGCGAAAACTTCGTGATTATGCATCCGCTATTTTTGAAGAAAACTAGACTATAATGACTTCTATAGCTTATGCAAGATATTACATCCCTACAATCCGATATTCATAAAGCTTACAGTCAGTTGGCAATTGACAAGCTGGTTTTAGAGAACGAAAAACTGCTAACAGAAATTAGTAAAGATGATTTCTGGTCAGACAATGATCGTGCTCAGAACATCAGCAAGTCCCAATCAGCACTCCAAGACAGAATTAATTTTTGGGAAACTTTAAAAAAAGACATTGATGATCTGGCAGAACTAAAGAATTTAAATGATAAAAGTTTAGAGCAAGAAATAAAAAGCCAATTTGAAACTTTACAGAAATCATTTCAAAAGGCCAGAAGAGAGCTTCAATATAGCGGAACTTACGATAATTCAGATGTTATCCTGAGTATTTTTGCCGGGGCAGGCGGAACTGATGCTCAGGATTGGGCGCAGATGCTGCTCCGAATGTA
>CAZTWI010000017.1:0-4138 GCA_964617685.1 uncultured Candidatus Saccharibacteria bacterium
TTCTGGGTTCAAATTAGTTAAAACACGGAATCTAATTCAAGTCTTTGTAATAAGTTAATTTACTTTAAATCTTACGTGTGAACTCCGAGTTAAATCTAAGTTAACTCGAAGTTAACTCAATTAGTAATACTGGCTAAATAGTGAGTCCCGGTTCCCGGTTGCTCATTACTTGCCCGTCACTATTCACCGTTCTTATTCTTCGGGAACTGCTTCTAATGTTACATGCAGAGTTTTTTCTTCTCCGTTACGTATGACTTTAATTTCTACCCTGTCGCCCACCTGTTTTTTGCCTAATATACTTACGAGCGTATTGTCTTCATCAAGCTTCTGTCCGTCAATTTCTATAATTACGTCGCCTGGCTGCAGGCCGCCTTTTTCTGCCGGACTACCTGGAAGAACAGAAGGATTTTGAGAAGTACCCCGAGGAATGTATGCTCCTGATGTCTGGTCAATATTAAGCTGGTCGGCAATATCTTCGTTTAAAGTTACGTAGCGTACACCAAGATAAGGCCGCTCTAATTTCCCGGATTTGAGTACTGTTTCAATCAATGCTTTAACATCATTAATAGGTATAGCGAAACTAATATTATCAGCGCTGGCAGTAGCAACATTTATACCAATGACTTCGCTTGCTGAATTGACTAATGGACCACCAGAATTACCACTGTTAATAGCCGCATCAGTCTGGAATAGATTCTGCAGAGACTCAACGCTCCCGCCGCCAGAAGCTGTTATATCACGGCCATAACCGGAGATAATTCCGCTGGTAACTGTATTCTGGAATTCGCCAAGCGCGTTACCGATTGCAACTACGCGGTCGCCTACTTCCATAGCTTCTGAATCGCCTAGTTTAGCCGGGATCAAATCTTTGTCTTTTTTGTCTGTAATTTTCAAGAAAGCAACATCCAATGGATCGCTTTCGTTAGTCCTGCCGATAACTTCTGCTGGCAGTTCGGTATCATCCGACAGAACCACAGTCACTTCACTACTGCCTGAAGGCACTACGTGACGATTGGTTACTATAATACCTTCTTCACTTATAATAAATCCTGTTCCAGCGGATTGGCTTTCGACTTCCCGGCCAAATCCAAAGAAATCCTGCGTAGTGGCCGTGCTTGTGACATTCACAGACACAACACTTGGACTGACATCCGTGGCTATAGTATTTATAAGGTTACTTTCACCTTCGATAATCTCTCTGGTTACCGTATTACCACCGTTCGAGACACGTCCAGCTCCGCCCAGCCAGCCGCCAAAAAATCCGGCCACTACGGCAAGCAATACTAGCAGTATAGTTTTTAAGGTTCCGGTGTTTGACTGAGGTTTATCTACGTGTTTCTCTTTCTTAGAGCTAGTTTTAGCCTCTGAAGTTACAGTTGATTGTTTGGTTGGTTCTTCTTGTTTCGTATTCATATTATATAGTTTTATCACTCCAGTCTGAGAATATTATGAGAAAAAGCACTACCATCGTCATAACGGCAATAAATTGCATCCTTATATTTGGGGTTAATCTATCTGTATGCCGAAGATAATACATAGCTGCAAGTCCATATCCAAGCACACTAAGCAGTAATGCTGGCTGTGCAATCGGTCCATAGAATATTAACCAGTGCCCGCTAAGCCAAACGATGCTGGCGGAGAAAAATGCCCAAGCATATGCCGTGGCTCTGGCCATTGATTCATCAAAAGCTGCTAGGAAATGTCTTGCACATAGATAGGTTACCACCCAGGCAAAAAAGACCAAAAGTGTCGTAGAGGCTTCTGACCAGAAATAAAAAATCGCAATCAATGTGAACATTTGAGCTAACATTGCTTGAATACCAATCCAAAGTGCTGTGGACTGCGGCTTAACAACCAGTAGCCAGACGGCGTATATGGCGGCCCAGAATAACTGAATTGAAGCTGTATCTGTTGAGAGCATAAAAATAACTATTGAGAGTCCCATAAATATATCTACGGCGTTAGCTCGGACGTTTGCCGGCCAGTGGCGTGATTTAACCGCGAACATACGCCACTTACTCAGCAGAACAAGCAGGACCGCTACCCAGCCAAAATTGAGTCTAACTAGAACAAATATAAGTAACGGTAATAACGCAGTAAGTACGATATGCGCCACACCCGCGTAACTACTACCTGTTTTTTTAGTTTGTCGTTTTAGTAGCTTCATCTGTTCCTAAAATTATAACAAAATCTGCTGTCTCAATCCCAGGTACTCCAGCCGGAACTTGCGTTGTCGATGCCAAACCCAACCTTCTTTCCAAATAGCTCTTAGTATAGCGTTTTTGACCGTTAGTAAGATCGATCAGCTGATTCTGAATGTAATTGGACGTTGGAGCATTGTCCACACCAATAACGTTATACCCATAAGATTTGAGTTCAGTGGATGTAGCAGTGGCCAGACCAGTAATGGTAGTACCATTTAATATTAAGACTCTTGCATCTTCGCTCTTCAAATACGCGTCACGTAAATTATTCCTAATAAAACTGTGGATTTCTTCATACTGATACAGTCCAGCAACTGGCACAACTACCGACTGATTACCTATCATATCTGTCGTAACCAGAACATTTGGCGGATTCGCAAGTCCAACTGTCGCTATTTTGTCAGCCGGAATCTGCTGCATAATTTCATACAATCTCTTTATTTCATTGATGCCATTCAAATCAGTTCTTACTCTATCGCCAAAAGTTCCCAACAAATCTACAACCTTGAACGGATTAGAGAAAGTGCCGAGCGATAATACTTTATTTTGAAGCGCTATGATTATTTCCTGCTGTCTCTGAGTTCTGTCAAAATCCCCGCGTGCGCTACCTTTTCGTGATCTGGCGTACAACAACGCCCGCTTACCATCGAATGTTTGCAACCCCTCGCCCGCCACCAGCGGATTGCCGCCCAGCAACCAAGCTACTGATTGATCATATAAAGGTTCTTTGACATTAACTGTTATGCCTCCAACGGTGTTAATGGCATCTTCAAAAGCTTTAAAATCCACCATCACGTAATAGTGGACCGGCACGCCCAAAACGTCACTAACCGAATCTTTAACAGCTTTCAAGCCGGCGTCTTCCGCAGATTGAATGTCTGAATCAGAATCATTGCCGTTTGCAAGCCGAGCCTGTTTAGCGGTAGAGTAAATAGCGTTGATCTTCATTGAATAACCACTATCGTTCTTAACATACATATCTCTTGGAACACTTACCAAAGCTGTTTCATTCTGAACCGGATCAATACTTGCCAGCAACAGTGTATCTGTTAGGTCGGGGGCCTCGTGTCCCGGACCACCCTTGCCAATCATCAGGATATTTACACGGCCGTCGCCTTCCCCGTTTAATTTTGCCGGATCAACGTCCTTTTGAAGTGCAGCCGCACCTTCCCCGTTACCTTTGAATATGTTGCGGGATTTAATGTACCCATATGCAAACAAAGAAGAAACACCTATCAAAAGAGCTATAAACAGCATCGAGAAAGCTTTTGCCGCGCGTTTAAACCCGCCTTGTCTCCTAGATGATTTATTCTTATTTTTACTTTTACTATTCCGTTTAAATAGTTTCTTTTTCTCTTTATTTTCTACCTCAAACTGTTTTACAATTTCTGTGGTTTGTATATTTTCGCTTAAGTTTCTTAGTGAAGTCGATCTCTGTCTTGACGAATAATCTACTTTGCGCTCGCCAACATTATCGATGCGTTTCTGAGCCACCGGCGAATAAGAAGTGTATGCCCTGTTAAGGTCTCTTTTCTTAGAATCGGAAAGAGAATTACGAGAAACAAAACCGTCAACTGAGCTGCCTTGATTTGTGTTCTTTTTTGGCTGTCTAAAATATGTCATGATTAACAGCCTTCTATTATAGCTCTCTAAGGGTAGGTGCGTAAAGCTCTCATAGGCATCGCATTCTGAAATATCCACACCCATGCTTATTCCAGGATACGATGTCTCTAGGTTAATCTGATATAGTTAATACTGCTATGCCCCCAGACCAAGATAACCTTCAACTACCAGATAGCTCTCTTAAGAGCTCTTCTAGACGTGGCTGGAAAAATATAGCCTCTACTTTTGGAATACTGCTTATCGCGCCTATATTAGCTATATTTATTACGATTTTTATCTTCCAATCTTATGAAGTTTACGGCCAAAGCATG
>CAZTWI010000017.1:4148-5681 GCA_964617685.1 uncultured Candidatus Saccharibacteria bacterium
TGCAGAGCGGCGACAGATTAATTGTCGAAAAATTGTCCAAAAACTGGTCCAAAGTCCGCAGGAAAGACTATGCTCCAGGGCGTGGTGAAATTGTTGTTTTTGATAAACCCGCCTCTTTAAGTAACGGCGGTGAAGATGTTGACCATCTAATTAAAAGAGTTATTGGCTTGCCCGGTGAAAGAGTAGTTGTCCGCGACGGCAGAATTACTGTATATAACGCAGAATTCCCAGATGGTTTTAATCCAGACACCAATCAAGAATATGCAAAGGATATAATAACAACCCCGGGTGAAGTAGACATAACAATAGGACCGAACGAAATATTCGTCTGCGGTGATAACCGTACAAATTCACTTGATTCGAGAGTTTTTGGTGCTGTAAATATTGATAGTGTTACCGGTATTGCAACCGTGCGCTTTGTACCAGTTAATGGTTTTAAGCGACTCTAGCTGTCAAGCTTAGCAATAAAATCAGCAAGCTCTTCCGCGCTGGAGTATTTTATCGTTATTGAACCGGTTGTTTTCGTCTTCTCTTTAACAGAAATCCTTTTGGCTAGATTCGGGTTGATTTTATTTAATAATAGAACAGTTTCAGGATTGCTTATTTTTCCTGCTAATTTTGGTCTGTCAGTTATTTTAGAAGCCTGGACATAGGCTTCTGCCTGACGAACAGAAATCCCCTGAACAATTATTTTATTCAGTAGCTCTTCTTGTCTTTTCTCATCTGTTTTTAAGGCTAATATTGCTCGTGCGTGACCCTCTGAAATCTTATTTTCACTCAGTGCTTTTATCGCTGAATCGGGTAGTTGAAGTAATCGAACAATATTACTGATCGTTGTTTCCGCCTTCCCTAATTTCTTGGCGATTTCTTTGAAGCTCATAGAAAATTGATCATGCAGGCGAACAATTGAAACCGCCTGCTCTAATGGCGAGAGATCGACGCGCTGCACATTTTCAACTAAAGCTATTTCTAATTCTTCAAGCTCTTCATGATTTCTAATTACAACTGGGACTTTTTTAAGTCCTGCCAGCTGTGACGCTCTAAACCGCCGCTCCCCGGCAACTATTCTAAATGAATCTTTATACGGCGTGACTACTAACGGCTGGATTATTCCGTGTTGTTTTATGGAATCCGACAGTTCACGCAACGTTGTTTCATCGAATTGCTTCCTCGGCTGATCCGGATTTGGCACAATTTTAGCTATATCTAGATTTTTTATATGCTCGCCAGGGGCAACAACCTCGTCAACAGCAAAATTCGCAGGTATTAAACTGTCGAAGCCGCGGCCAAGTGCTTGTTTTGTCATATTTTGACCTTCCATACAATATGTGCAATATATTTCATCTGGATAGTATCTCCTTTGCCAGTGCTTTGTAAGCGCGGGCGCCTTTGGACCATTTGTCATGTTCAAATACTGTTTTGCCAAAACTTGGCGCCTCAGCCAAACGGACATTTCTAGGGATGAATGTCTGAAACACGTAATCTCCGAAATGTTTTCTAACCTCTGATATAACTTGAGCAGACAGACTATTG
>CAZTWI010000017.1:5691-10682 GCA_964617685.1 uncultured Candidatus Saccharibacteria bacterium
CATCTACCATTGTCATAACAATACCAAGTAATTTAAGATCTGGATTAAGTCCAGACTGGACGCGCTGGATTGTCTGCATTAGCAACCCAAGTCCTTCTAGAGCGTAGAACTCTGCCTGAACAGGAATCAGCACGCTTTCGGCCACGGTAAGAGCATTAATACTTAGCAATCCGAGCGACGGCGGACAATCAATCAAAATATAATCAAAAGCCTCTAAGTCGCTGTTTTTGAGCGCTTGTTTTAAAACCGACTCCCGCGACATAACAGATACAAGTTCCTGTTCGGCTGCCGCTAGAGTTGTTTTGGCAGGTAATATATAGAGTCCGCTAACATGCGTTTCGACTACCGCTTCTTGAACCGAGATACTAGATATTAATACTTCGTACACAGACTTCTCAAACTGCTCGCGTGATACACCTAAGCCGCTGGTAGCATTTGCTTGCGGATCAAGGTCCACTATTAATACTGTTTTGCCGGATTTTGCAATTGCCGCTGCAATATTAATAGTGCTGGTTGTTTTACCAACGCCCCCTTTTTGATTAATAATCGCTATTGTTTTCACACTTATTACCTTACCTAACAGATTACCATGTTTATACCCTTATAGAAAAAGCAAAAATCTTTATTACTGATCGCTGTCTATATATATCCACGAGACACGCAGGCTTTGAACTCCTGTGTTGAGGTTCCTCCTGGAATTGTTGTATCTCATCATGGTATTAGCAGCAGGCAGGTTAGTCGTGTTAGTACACACAACTACTCCGTTTATCTTAAATTCGACTCTTACGCCACTAACTACTATGATCTCTAACCTATAGGCTGTATTGACGCTGACAGTAACGCCGGAATTAGCAACAGTCTGAGTCGTACCGTTACGAGTCACGCATCGCCAAGTCGTTGCATCGCCAGCGCTTGTATCATAACGGAATGAGGCATAGCTGCCGGCTGGATTGGCGTTACCGCTCATTGTCGCAAGTGTCTGATTGGTAAGACCAGCCCAAATTCTTGTGTTTACAATTGTCGGCAGCACTACATACGTTTGATAACTTGGGTTGGCGCTCGAATTATAGTTTAGGTTACCGGAAACGCCAGCGTTATTATTTGCACCGTTCGCAGTCGCAAAGTTTAGTGCGCCGGCTGCAGTAATTGATGCCGCAGCAGAGCTAACTGTTCCGGTGTTGGTAGCAATATCTCCCAAAACGTTAAGAGCGTTGGTCGATCCTGTAGCAATTAGCTGGGAGCTGCGTCTGGTGTTTGGTTTTGCAACGCCGTTACAATCAGTCCAGCCACGACCATCTTCGTAACACCTGAACGTGCCACGAGCCGAATTGAAGTATTGTCCGCCTGCGACACCCGTCGGATCGCCGTTAGTGTTCTTGGTATCCAGTACAAATAATATACCGTTACCATCTGCTGCTGTCGGACCTACCCGTACCGTACCGGTGTTAGTATCCACAGAGAAGTAACTGGTGCCGCCAACGTTTCTGATATCAAGCGCTGCTGTGGCAGTTGACTGAATTTGCAAAGCACCGCTGTTTGCAACGGTAAATACTGCCCCGCCGCTTCGCTGTAGATTGATCAGATTTCCTGTTGCACTCGTCTTATTAACTGTTAATACGTCATTATTGCTTGCATCTGTTTGTACTGAACCACTTGCCAATCGTAGATAACCGCAAGTATTTGTATTACTCAAACAAATTGTTCCTGCCTCATCAGGCAGTGCAACTGCTCGAGCTACTGTAGCATTAGAACTCACAGTTGATAGGCCAAGAACTAATCCGCCGCTAAACGTCTTGGAACCTGTGAAGGTTTGTGCACCCGTAAGCAAGACTACGTTTCCTGATAATCTAGCGTCTGCCAGAGTACCTGATGCAATGCCCCCTGCCTCGAGATTGGTTAATCCGGCACCGTCACCTATGACTGTCGCACCAGAAATCTGGCCAGTTGAAGTTATATTTGCTGAACCGGCGGCAATATTCCCGCCTGAAATAGTTAGACCGTTGCTGAATGTTTTTGTACCAGAAAAAGTTTGAGTTCCAGATAGTAATGCGACATTAGCCGATAATCGAGCATCTGCTACTGTTCCAGTAGCGATATTGGTAGCATCGAGGTTTGTGAGACCAACACCATTACCAACAATCGTTGCACCGCTGATTTGACCAGTGGTTGTTATGTTAGCTGAACCGGCGGCAATATTTCCACCACTAATTGTTAATCCATTTCCGAACGTCTTAGTTCCTGTGAATGTTTGTGTTCCTGATAGCAGCGCCACATTCGTAGAAAGCCTACCGTCTGCAACGGTTCCCGTAGCAAGGTTAGAGGCATTCAAGTTAGTAATCGCAGATCCATCGCCTACTATTGTTGCTCCACTGATTTGTCCTGTGGTGGAAATGTCAGCTGATCCGGCATTGATATTTCCTCCGCTAATGGTGAGGCCAGCATTGAAGGTTTTAGCGCCAGTAAAGGTTTGAATTCCAGATAATAGCGCGATATTAGCAGACAGTTGAGAATCAGATAATGTGCCTCTAGTAATATTACTTGCATCTACGCCCATAATTGTCGCGCCATCAACTGAGGAGCCGTCGATATTTGTTAGTCCGGAAGCATCTCCGGAAAGCACTCCGGCTACAGTAAGTCCACCGCCGATATTCACATTACCGCCGCCAGCTTGAATGCTCAAAGTCGTTGTACTATTAATTGAACCATCGCCGATTGTCGTAGATCCAGCTCCTATTACTACACCGCCAAGGAAATATCCCTGGAAGAATCTGTTAGCCTGGCTTGAATAGTCAGTCGAAGTGGCACCGATATTTTGGACTGTGTACTTCGTAACCGTCCGAGCATTTTCGAAAGTTACTGCTGGTGAGACCGTGTAGCTTCCAGTCCCTGAGTCAGCTGTAATACGAGTATAGTAATCCTGTCCAGCGTTATCAATCAGTATCACGTCATTCACGCTAAACGCATCTGCTACTAAAGTAAGGGTTGTTGTATTCGAATCCGTCCCGGTTGTTATACCTGTAGTTACGGTCGCTGAATTGTTTGCAATCAAACTACCGCTCATAACTGTTAAACCGCCAATTTCTAGCGATCCGGTGGAAGACAACCCACCAACATTGAAGTCATTCGTTATTGACAATCCTGTGCCAGCCGCTGAGAACACCCCGGCTCCGGCGAATGTCTTATCGCCGGCGAATGTCTGCGACACTGTAGATACTAACCCTGGATTTGAGGCATCAGCTGTTTGCATAAATATATCTGTTCCTGTAATAACCGCCCCGTTACTAGACTTTGTAACAGAATCGATTAGTCCCATGGCATTCACACCGCCGCCAGCACTTCCAACACTTGCCGATGCCCACGCAGTACCGTTATATATAAATGAGTGGTTGGCGCCAGCAGGAATAGTTACCTCATGCATTGTGAAACTTGTACTGCCGACGTTGCTCACGTAAACAATCCGGCCAGCTTGAGTGCTTGCTGTCGGCACTGGCAGTGTAAGCGTACGGCCGGCAGTTGTCTGATTAATCGTGAAACCAGTGCGTATATCGACTGTTGCTGCAGCAGTACCAATAGCAACATCACTTGCAAAATTGCCCAATACCAAGACAGTGTTTACCGTAGAAGCACTATTCGTAAGCTGGCTGCCTGTAATGTTTATGTTGTCCTGAACTTCCAAAGTACCGGCGCCGTTAATGATAATATTGCCGGAAACTAGCGTACTTAAGGTTAAGTCGCCAGCGTTAGCGCTTATTGTACTGTTGCCGTTGCCTTGCAGCTGTCCCGCCGCGGCAATCCGCCAGCGCTCGGCTAACACAACACCCGAACTGGTAGAAAACACTAAAGCTGTATCATGTACTGTTGTGGTGTGTGAAGCAGTTGCAACTGCTTGCACCCGAGCCGTGGTAACACCAGGAGCTGTCAAGGTAGTATCATTACTATCAAAATCTATGCCGCCAACAACACTGCCGTTGGTCAGCTGCGCCCGGAAGCTGCGCAATTTCATCTGTGAACTGGAAGCATTTTCTCCAACTACTGTAAGCCGGGCATTTGGCAGTGCTGTAGCTGTTGCACCGGTACCGATACCTACATAACCGGCATTAGTTACCCGCATGCGCTCGGTGAATGATGTCGTAAGAGATGTTTGGAGCACGATATCGCCTCCAGCCAAGCTTGATGTACCGCCGCGCAAAGTTAGCGCGCCGCCGGCGCCAGCTACAGCTCCAGCTCCGCCGGTACCTGCTTGTAGAGTAAGCCCGCCGCCGGCGCCGCCTTGCAACGCGCCTGAACCGTTTGTTGCAGCACCGCCGGTACCTGCCCTAAGTGTAATCGTACCGCCGATGCCGCCAGTATTGTCACCTGTTGTAGCTCCATTCGCTGCGCCGCCGGCTCCTGCTGTCCATGTGAAAGCGCCGCCGTTGCCGCCGTTGTTATTACCTGTTCCGGCAACAGACGCCGCGCCGCCGGTTCCGCCGTTGATAGTAAACCCGCCGGCTGTACCGCCTGTGGATTGGACACCGGCATTCGGCGCGGTGCCGCCGTTGCTGCCGTTGAATGTTATACCGCCGGCATTACCGCCAACCGCAATACCTGCCGTTAAGTTATTACCGCCGGCTCCAGCAGTAACCGTCACTGCGCCGCCTGCAGATGCACCGCGCGATGCGCCAGCTGATAGAGTCAGGTTGCCACCGGTACGATTAACTGTGTGGTCGCCGCCGGCCGCGCCAGCTCGTAATGTTAGAGTGCCGCCGTTGCCGCCGGAACCGGTCGTTGAACCGGTTCGTCCGTCAATTGTCACACCGCCACCGGCCGCACCCTGCATGGCGGCGGCAATACCGCCTTGTATCAATACTGCGCCGCCGTTGCCGCCGCTGGTGACGCCAATACCGCCGGTACCGCCGCGAATTGTGATGCCGCCGCCGGTTCCGCCAACTAGATTGCCTGTTCCCATGTTTGCCGCGCCGCCGGTTCCGCCCAATAGGCTGAAAGCGCCG
>CAZTWI010000018.1:0-10033 GCA_964617685.1 uncultured Candidatus Saccharibacteria bacterium
GCATAAGCCAACAGATTTACAGTCTTTCGTGTTTGACCGCTTCACTAACTCTGCTGAATTGTTTAAAAAGTACCTTGGTGATTATACATTAACAGATAGGAATTTAAAAGTTAAACTACTACTCTTCTAGGTCTTTTTACTTTATTTTTTGGCGGCTCGGCTTTTGTACGCGCTTTTGCCATTTTTCGCTGCAATAACAGAGCCTCGTCTTCCATCCCGTTTTGACTATACGCATTCAATAGTAGAGTCATCGATTCATGTGTGGGTTCAAGTTCTACAGCTTTTCTGAGCGACTGTATAACCACAAGATGATTCTCCAGCTTCTCGTTAACTTTCGCAAAGGCAATGTGGCGAGCAGCGAGACCTTCGTCAAGTTTTATTGCCTGTTCAAATGCTACATGGGCTTTTTCATAATTTTCTGTTTCGTAATAAATAAGTCCTAGGTTATGAAGGCTTGATGCTGATGGCTCTATACTACTGGCAATCTCAAAGCAGTCAATCGCATCTTTGAATTCCTTTTGCTTAGCATAAAGTATTCCCAGTCGGTTGTAGGCTGCAGCATTTTTCTCATCAATATTCAGAATCGTCAGTAAAGCTTTTTCGGCCCTGAGCAGTCTATTATCTCTCATTCCCTGATGAGCGATTTCCCACAATTTACTAAGCCTGTTGCTTACTTTTAAAGGGATCGGAGATAGTTCACTGTCCCGTTTATTACTTGTCAAAACTGCAATAGAACCAAAAATAATCAGTATTATTAAAGATGTCATGGGTAGGTATAGTATAGCATTTTTCGCTATATAGTAACACTTAGCGAGAGAAGAGCTAATTTTGTAGCAACATTTTGCTTTAATTGCTCCTCTGTCTGCACGATAGCTTTTAAGATGTTCTTCCAGTTATTAGCAATTTTATTTGATTTAGAATGATACATCCCAGCTTTTGCGGTAATCTTGAGCGCATTTAGGAAGTACAACGAATCATGATCCTTCCCAGTAACAGTTTCAATAATGTTTTGTCGTTCAACGACGCTGCTGCTCAAAAACTTTTTTGCAAGTTCGATCTCTTCTAGATCACCTGAATTCTCATTATTTAACAGAGTAATATAGTCGCTAGACCTACCCTCGCTCAAGTTATACATTTTTTTAGCTGTAACTTCATCTACACCCTTTTCATTCGCATACTGTAGCGCTTGCGATTCCCTAATAGGAAGCACTGGCAACGTAAAGCACCTGGATTTAATCGTTTGAATAATTGTGTTGTTATCTGAAACAATCAGAACAATCAATGTGTTTTTTGGCAGCTCTTCAATAATTTTTAGCAGCGAATTCTGCGCCTCAACTGTCAGTTTAGATGCATCTTCAATAATTACAAATCTAGAAATACCGTCTTTTTTGTTAGCCCTAAGACTTAAAGACTGCTTAAATTCACGGATATCTTCAATGCCTATGCTTTTCTTGTCTTTCAAACTTATAATTATCGGAGGATTGTTCTTCTCGGGAATCAATGCTTCATATATAGTGTTTGCAATTTGCATGCCAGCTTCAAGATCGCGTGGGCAATCTACAAGTAGTGCAACCTTTGGCTTAGCAATATAGCCAGTTATCCATCTTTCTGTAATTGGACTAATCAACATTTCTATACCTTTGGAACTTTAAATTCTGACGGTAATGGTGCAGTAAACTCTTTCATTTCGCCATCTGGAAGCATTATTTCCAAAGTTTGCGCATGCAACAGTAGTCTTTCATTGGGTTTTCCAGCGTATAGTTCGTCGCCAATAATAGGGCGTTTTATATAGGCTAGGTGCACTCTAAGTTGATGAGTTCTGCCAGTTTTCGGAGTAAGTTTAAGCAATGTTGAGACTCCGTTTGTTTCAAGAACCTCATAGTCAGTTTCTGCTGGTTTCCCTTCAGGTGTTACATGAAATTGTTTGGGGTTCTTTAAATTGCGACCAATAGGCGCGATGATTCTTGCCTTTAACTCTTTCGGCGGCTTTTCAATAACTGCAATATAAGTTTTGACTACTTTACGGTCGTGAAACTGTTTTTGCAGAAAAGCTATAGTCTCTTCATTTTTTGCACATATCATAACTCCGCTGGTGGCTCTATCCAGTCTATGTACAATCCCTGCTCTGTCGCCAGTTGCGTTACTGACTTTATCTCTGACAAAACTTGCAACTGACGCTTCTTGCCAAAACCGTCCCCGAGCATGGGAAATTATTCCCGCTGGTTTATTTACGACGATCACGTTGTCATCCTCGTACAAAGTTGGCAGAGGTATAACTTCTGGTGTCTCCTGTAGGGGTCCGAGATCATATTCTACTGTCGTACCCGGTCGAATCTTCTCTCCTGGTTTAAGCGGAATTTTATTTCTTTTGATCAGGTTTAGGTCAAATAATTTAGCGATTGCAGCTCTGGAATACTCAGGAAACTTGAGGGCAAGAAACTTATCAATACGAACAACTCCGTCTTCTTCAGTGATTGTAATAGTAGCTTTTGGCATCAGTAAATTAACGCAGACCGACTGCTTTTTGCACTTTTAGAAGTGTTTGATTGGCAATTTCATTCATGGCTACCTCAGATGTCTCTAGTTTCGCGTATATTACGTTATCGTCCACCTGAGTCATTTTTACCTGCAATTCAACTAGGGAGTCCCTAGTAGCCTCAGCAACAGCTGATTTAAACTCACCATAGCTTGAATTACCTTTCCATTCTCCTTCAATTTCTTCAATAGATTTGCCTTTAAATAACGCTAGGATCTGAAGTAAATTAGATATACCTGGCTGGTTCTCCCAGTCCAAATTGACCGAACCCAAGGAATCAGTAGCAGCACTCATGATTTTCTTAGCTGCTTCGTCCGGATTATCGCCAAGGAATATAACACCCTTGCCGGTGTCATCGCTCTTACTCATCTTCTTGGTTGGGTCTTGCAGATCTTTAATCCGCAAACCCTGGTCATTCCCAAAGAAAGCATGTTGCTCTTTTACGCTTTTTGGAATAACGAACAGTTTCTGATTGAACTTATTATTTAAACGCTCCCCGATATCCCGAGTAAATTCCAAATGCTGCGACTGGTCATCACCAACCGGCACGTAAGTAGCTCCATAAAGTAAGATATCCGAGGCCATAAGAACCGGATAGTTAAACAGACCTAAAGTTGTTCTGTCTCCTTCTAGATTTGCTGACTTGTCTTTAAACTGAGTCATTCGGTTCATTTCACCAAATCCAGTAAAGCAATCGAGTATCCATGTTAGTTCGCTGTGTGCCGAGATGTAGCTCTGGCGGTAGATATGAATTTCCGGCTTATCCAAAGGTAATCCAGCCGCTACAAATATACGAAGAGTATGTCGAATTTGTTCTAATAATTTTGAATGATCAACTGGTGTTGTAAAACTATGCAGATCAGGAACAAACAAATTAACCTGGTATTCTTCAGCTCTATTAGTTGCCATATCGATCATCGGCAAAATAGCACCAAAATAATTACCAATAGTTAAATCATTATTAGCCCTAATTCCTGTTAGTATGACTTCCTTACTCATTAAATATATCTTAGCAGATTAGCAGCCCATATCACCACGCTTATCTTGCGGTCTTATTAACGACGGATTGATGATCTACCGTAACTTTACTTCTTTTCAATACAAATTCTGGTATTTGTGATGTTGGCGATTTGGTATGTTCGCCCATGTCTGCGCCGTTAAGTTCAGCTCGAGCCGCTCTGCGTTCAGTGTGGCGTATTAGGTCTTCAAGCGGCAGACTTGCCATTTCTGGGCTTATTCCCATTGTTTGTAATTCTTCTGGTCTCATTTTGTTTAACTCCTTATTTAAAATTAAAAAACCCGCCTTCTTCAGCGGGTTGTCTATATTTTCAAGTTTCTTTTCTATGAACGCACTGAACAAACCGCCAAAGTCGGGCTGGTAAACCAATAACCGAAATAAGAAGTTAGTTTGTTCATGGGTATCATAATACTCTTTAGAATCGATTTGTCAACAGATAGGCTTTTAACCGCAACCAATTTCCTTTTTATTCCTGCGGAGTATAATGATCTTAGTATGAGTTATATGAAACCTGAAAACTTTCGTCAGCCGGAGTTCTGCGAAGATTGTCCGGCAGTAGCAGATATGGAGCAGATAGAAGTTAGAAAGACAAATAACTTTGGCCCGATGGTTAACACAGTTTACGCGGGTAATATGCCCTCGGAGAAGCAACTTTATGTCCATGACCCGGAAAAACCTGAGGCGGGTGCTGTTATCCTGGGAGAAGATTACCTTACGGATCCATTTTGTGGTTGTCATGAAACAGCTCAAAGCAGGGCGCTCGGTGAAACCCATGAAAGATTAGAAGCCTGTGAGGGGCCTACCGAGGAGACAAGTTGGTTTGGCTTAAAGAAAACTGCAGGTTGCGGAGCTGGTTTTCGAAACAACAAAAAATTTATTGATGCGCTCAACAAGTGTGGCGAGGAGTACCCTAATCTCGTAACTGTCGTAGGAGTCCAACCCCGCAAAGCTAAAACGACCACTCCACAGCCGACATAACCACAACCGATTCACTTCCCTGAAAGTAAAAAGAACCCCTTCGGGCTCTTTTATGGAAGTAATTAAACTAACGTTTCGTGAATTGGCGTTGTTTACGAGCGCCTTTGAGACCAAATTTCTTTCGTTCTTTTTCACGGGGATCACGTCCAAGCAATTCAGCTTTACGCAGAGTTCCTTTTAATGCTTCATTCTTGATTACAAGTGCTTTTGCGATGCCGTTTTTTATAGCATCAACTTGCCCTGCATGTCCGCCGCCGTCAACGACAACCGAAACATCATATTTTGTGTCTTCAATTGCTTTGAATGGAGCTTGAATTTCTTCCAAGAATAATGGAGAGTTTGCAAAATAATCAGCAGCTGTGACACCGTTGACAGTAATAACTCCTTTACCGTTAGTTAAGCGTACCTTTGCAGTCGCGCTCTTTCTGCGTCCAATTGCGTATGTGTAATGTTCAGCCATTATTTACTCGCTTTCTTCATACTAATTGTTTCTGGTTTCTGAGCTTCATGATTGTGTTCTGCGCCTGCATATAATTTCAATCTTTTCATACGGTCATCTCGCAGTTTGTTAACTGGGACCATTCCGTAAATAGCTTTTTCGAACAATACGGTCGAATCAATGCCGCGTTGTTCGGCAACCGTTCGATCTTTGATCCCGCCAGGGAAACCAGTGTGACGGTAATATTTCTTGTCAGTTTCTTTTTGGCCAGTGAACACTGCCTTATCTGTATTAATGATGATTACAAAATCACCGCAATCGATATGGCTTGTGAACATCGGCTTGCCTTTGCCGGTAAGCAAAGTTGCTACTTTTGTCGCAATACGTCCAACCGGGGCTTCTGCAGCATCAATAACATACCACTTACGTGTAACTTCTGTAGGCTTTGCACTATAAGTTTTCATCTATTTAGCCTCCTTTGCAGTAACTTTTTTAGCTGGAGCTTTCTTTACTGTTGCAGCCACAGGCTTTTCGGTCTTTTTAGCTACTGGAGCAGCTTTTAGATCATCAACAAATGAAATACGTGCTAATTGAGCGTTGTCACCACGGCGAGTGGTAGTTTTCTCTATTCTCAAATAGCCGCTTGTGCGTTGCATTTTTGGTGCAATGTCATCAACAAGTTTGTGTGCAGCGTCCAAAGTTTGCAATGAAGCAATGATTTGCCTACGGTTGTGTAAGCCGCCTTTGATAGCCTTTGTGACAAGCTTTTCAACGTATGGGCGAAGGTCTTTAGCCTTTTCCAAAGTCGTTTCAATTGACTCATGAATAATCAAGCTTTCCGCCAAGCCCTTTATCAGAGCTTCCCGTTGGTCGCGTTCGCGGCCAAATTTACGACCTTTATATCCGTGTCTGTGCATTTTCCTATAGCTCCAATTCTGCTAACTTCTCGCGGACTTCATCCAAAGCTTTGCTTCCAAAACCTTTCAAATCTTTTAGTTCAGCATCAGTCAGGCTAAACAAGTCTTTAAGGGTATGAATGTCGTTGTTGATAAGCGCGTTTGTAGTTCTGGCTGAGAAATTAAGGTCTTCAATTGAAGTCGTAAGAGCGTCTTTTTCTTCTGCTTGGGAACTTTCACTAGTGTCTGATGATGGACTGTACATTTGGAATTGAGTCGCCTCAACAGTAGTCTTGCCAGCAAGGGCCGTGTACTGATTTGCAAGTAATGCAGACGCTTCTTCAAATGCATCACGCGGAGTGATTGTACCGTCTGTTTCAGCAGTGATAATCAATTTATCCAGGTTAGTCATTTGACCGACACGAGTGTTTTCTACTTTATATCTAACTCTCAAGACAGGAGTAAAGATGGCATCTACAGCAATGAAGTCAGAACTCTGTCTGTGTTCGCTAGATTCTTCGATTGATTGGTATCCACGGCCTTTTTCTACGACGATTTCAGCCTTGAATGCATTCTTGCCGTCGATGGTAGCGATTACGTGGTCTGGGTTTACGACTTCAACATCAGCATTAGTTTTGATGTCTGCAGCTGTTACTGTGCCTGTTCCCTTTTTCTCAACGGTAAGTGTTTGCGGTTCATCAGAGTAAACTTTGAATCTGATTCCTTTGACTTGTTGCATGATATCTACAACATCTTCTTTAACTCCATCGATAGCGGTGAACTCGTGAGTCACGCCTTCGATACGAAATGATGTGACAGCAGCACCGGCAATACTTGAAAGTAGTACTCGACGAAGACTGTTTCCTAGGGTCATTCCATAGCCGTTGTGAAGCGGCTGGATGGTGAATGTTGCAACATTATCCGCATCATCTGTGACGCTGGTAATTGTTGGGGTGTTAATGTTTTTTGACATATGTAGCTTCTCTCCTTGGTGGCTTAGCGTGAGTAATACTCAACGATTAGTTGTTCATTTATATCTGGTTCAGCTTCTTCTCTTGAAGGTAACGCAACTACTTTGACAGAAATTTTCTTACGGTCGCTTTTGACCCAAGAAACTGTTTCTCCAGCAGGACTTGTGTCATCAAGTCTTACAAAATAATCAGATTTCTTACTATGATCACGTAGTACTAGCTCATCACCAGGTTGCAAACGAAGTGAAGGAATGTCGAATCGCTTCCCGTTTAGCAAGAAATGACCATGAGTAACTAATTGGCGGGCAGCACGTCTGCTTGGCGCAAACCCTGCACGATAGATAACGTTGTCAGCACGTTGTTCTAGAAGCTGAAGCAGAACTTGACCGGATTGGCCTTTGGTTCTAGATGCTTCTGCCATTAAGTTAGAGAATTGTCGTTCCAATAGACCGTACAGTCTCTTTACTTTTTGCTTTTCACGAAGCTGCAAAGAATATTGACTTGCCTTGCTTCGGAATCGTCCGCCTGCGGCTTGACCGGGTGGAGTTGAGCGCTTAACTAAAGCTTTGTGGGCTTTAGGGTGAAGGGCATATCCCTCACGACGGCTCATTTTTACAATTGATTGAGTGTCTCTTGCCATGATTAGTTTCTCCTAGCTTTCTTCGGACGAACGCCGCCGTGTGCAATAGGAGTAACATCCTTAATACTTTCAACACTGATATCCAAATTGATTAGGGCTCGGACGGCTGTTTCGCGACCTTGGCCTACACCAGTGATGATCGCATCAACTTTAGTCATTCCGTATTGCTGCTTTGCAATTGTACCTGCTTTTTCTGCTGCAATCTGAGCAGCGTAAGCAGTTCCTTTTTTGGAACCACGGAAACCACATGCCCCAGCGCTAGATGATGCCAATACCGCACCAGTCTGATCAGTGAAGGTTACGATTGTGTTATTGAACGTAGCGTTAACATGAATCTGTCCATAGGGAACGCTTCGTTTGTTCTTTTTCTTCTTCGATGTTGCAACCTTAGGTGCAACTGTTGTTGTGTTATCTTCAGCCATAGTTATACCTTAAGTCTTTGATGGCGCCTTTTTCGCCGTACCACCAACAGTTAGTTTCTTACCACGACGTGTTCGGGCGTTTGTTTTGGTTCTCTGTCCGCGTGATGGCAGGTTGTTTGCGTGACGAGTTCCACGGTAGCTCTTGATATCTTTCAGACGCTTAATGTTGGTTGTTACAACACGATGAAGTTCACCTTCAACGACGTAACGTTCGTTAATAACATCCTGGATACGAGATATCTCGGCATCAGTCAAGTTCTTTACGCGGATTGTAGGCTCAACATTTGCCTTGTCCAAAATATCGGCGCTAGCTTTAGGGCCAACACCGTACACATACTGAAGAGCGAAAGCGATTGCTTTCTCATTTGGGATAGTTACACCAGAAATTCTAGCCATGACTAACCCTGCCTCTGCTTATGTTTTGGCTTAAACTTATTTATTACATAGATACGGCCTTTGCGACGAACAATTTTGTCGTCAGGACTTATCTTTTTTACACTAGCACGTACTTTCATCCCGTTAGAAATCCTTTCTTCTTTTGGGCGATGAATCCTTTCAAAATGTTATTTCTAACGGGATTCATACGGATCATAGATATTAATTTATCTGTGACACACTGCTTAAAATTTGATAAAAATGTACACTTTTGTCTTGGCTTTCACAGAGTGGTGTAGTTTGCGTTTGATGTGAGCACCGAAGCGCAAGCTGTATGCCTGATACAGCGAGCATCGGAGTCGCAACAATCAAGCGCGAAATACGCCTCTATGTGAATGTTCAAGACTTGCGATAGGTGATTCTTCCCTTAGTAAGATCATAAGGGGTCAACTCGACCGTCACGCTGTCGCCTGGCACGATGCGAATATAGTGTTTTCGCATTTTTCCTGCAACGTGGGCTATAATTTTATGACCGTTTTCAAGTTCCACTACGAATTGAGTCCCAGGTAGAGTCTCTACCACGACCCCTGTAAATTCAATAACTTCCTTGTTTACTGCCATAAATTATATTCAAGGATTAATTATACTAGAGCATCGATGTAAAATCAACTACTTTTTAGGTTTCTTTGTCTTTTTGCTAATCTTTGGAAGTTTTGGTATGAATTTAAGTTTTCTTCCTCCGATATCCCCAAGACCCTCATTAGTCGGACCATAAACAAAGTCTGGAGTCGAATAGTCGTCATAAGTAATCATCATTGCTCTGGATTCGACTTGACGCAAGGTCTCAAGTGCAACTGCCACTAAGATCAAAACACTGGTACCACCGATAGTTATGTCTGTATTCAGAAATATTTGCCCTATAATAGGCCCAAGTGCAATAAATCCTAGCGCAAAACTTCCAAACAGAGTAAGTCTGTTTACGACTTTTCGCAAATAAGTTTCGGTGTCTTTACCACTTCTAATTCCTTCTATGAACCCGCCTTGCTTTTGAAGATTTTCTGCAATTTCCTTAGCATTGAAAGTTATACCGGTATAGAAAAACGTAAACATCACAATCAAGACAAAATAGACTATCGGATATATATAAGGAGTGAATCCATCTTGAGCAAATGTCTGGCTGGTTGGCTGCTGGAACCAAAGCAGTAAATTATTTCCTAACTCGCTCAGACGCGCACTGCTGTTAGTAGACAAAATCTGTCCGACAAAACTTGGCACGCTTAAGAATGCAACTGCAAAGATAATAGGAATAACACCGGCTGTAATCAGTTTTATCGGAAGTGTTGTTGTTACGCCCCCGTAAGTTCTGTTGCCTTGAACGCGTTTCGCATAGTTAATAGTTATTTTTCTAGCCGCTTCATTCAACTTGACAACCGCCCAAGTAGTGGCGACTACGGCCGCTAGTATAATTCCAGCTATAACCAAAGATTCAGTACGGTAGTTAATTGTTCTACCAAGTAACGTTACTGAGTTCTCGCCGGAAAATACACTTGTTACAATATTTGCGATTGTTGAAGGAAGTTGGGAAACAATTCCAGCTGTAATAAGCAAACTTATTCCATTGCCAACGCCTTCTTCCGTAATAAGTTCGCCCAGCCACATAAGCAGCATCGCGCCTCCAACAAGCGCGGAAACCATAAGCACCCAAGTAGAAATTGTTGCGTTTGATAGTATATCTATTCCAGAAATCTGCTGCGCTTG
>CAZTWI010000019.1:0-3348 GCA_964617685.1 uncultured Candidatus Saccharibacteria bacterium
ATGAATTACCAGAATTCAGGCGCTCAACCATAGAAAGTTTACGCCAACCCTTAGAGGATGGCACCGTTACGATTGCAAGAGCCAGGGACAGCGTTACCTACCCCGCCCGTTTCATGCTAGTTGCTACTAAGAACCCTTGTCCTTGCGGCTTCTATGGCAGTACAAAAGCATGTAGCTGTTCTCCTATCGAACTGCAGAGGTACCAGAAAAAGCTATCCGGACCAATCTTGGATCGAATAGATATACACGTAACGGTTGATAATGTCGAGCACAAGAACTTGCTTTCGAAAGATTCAAAAGAAGAAAAAAGCCAATCTATAAAAGACCGGGTTGAAAAAGCCCAGGATATTCAGAAAAACAGACTGAAAAAGAAGCGTTATAACGCTAATATGACTAATCGCGATATTAAGACGCATGTAATACTCAACAACGATGCTAAAGAATTTATAGATATAGCTGCCGAAAAACTTGGCATCTCTGCACGTGTTTATATGAAATCCATTAAACTAGCTCAGACCATTGCCGATCTTGATGGATCAGAAACCGTTACTAAAACTCACATTTCCGAAGCATTGCAATACCGGCCTTTGCCTGTAGATTAAAGATCGATTTATCCTAAATCAGCTTGTATTCTCACCCCTGATCTGGTAGAATATGTTGAAACATTCATTAAAGGAGCATAACACCATAAGTAAGTTTACCCGCCTGAACGACAAAATTCGGGCGCCAAAGTTACGTGTCATCGACGAGGAAGGAAACCAATTAGGCATCCTGACTCGCGAGGAAGCGTTACGGGCAGCAGAGCTCGCAGAGCTCGATCTAGTAGAAATATCTCCAGATGCTGACCCGCCTGTTGCTAAAATAATCGACTGGGGCAAGTATAATTACCAGAAGACTAAGCAGCTAAAGCGCAACCAGAAGAATTCCAAAACCCTCGACGTTAAACAGATCAGAGTTGGCCTCAAAATCAGCGATCATGACCTAGAGGTAAAGGCCAAAAAAGTCAGAGAATTCCTGGAAGCCGGACACAAAGTAAAGTATGTTCTACGCTACAAAGGCCGCGAACTTGCGCACCGGGACGTAGGATACAAACTTGCAGATAGAATTATTGAATCATTTAAAGATGAAGTAGCTGTTGATCAGACCCCGCAATTTGCCGGCCGACAATTAAGCTTCGTAATAAGGAGAGCACAAAATGCCAAAACTAAAGACGCATAGCGGAACCAAAGACCGCATCAAAGTAAACAAGAACGGTAAAGTCCTACGACGTAAAGCTACCGGTAATCACTTGCTGCAGAAAAAAAGTAAAAGCCGTAAACGAACGCACGCTGGCGTCCAAGAATTAACCGGAAAACAGAGTAAAAGCGCTAAATTGAACTTAGGAGTATAAATATGAAAGCACGAAGCACGAAACACGAAAAAATAAACAAGCACGAAACACGAAGCACGAAATCTAATGCTGCTACATTTCGGATTTCGGTGAGAAATGTGGAGGGTTCACAATGCGCGTAAAGAGAGGCGTAACAGCCAGAGCCCGACACAATAAAATCCGAAAAGCCACCAAAGGCATGACTTTAGCGCACCGCTCAAGCGTGCGCCGCGGCAAACAAGCTGTTGTGCGTTCCCTTGAGAACGCCTATAACGACCGCAGGAACAAGAAGCGGACTTTCCGTCAGCTTTGGAACACACGCATTAACGCTGCTGCCCGAGAAAATGGTACTACCTATAGCGTGCTTATGAACGGCCTAAAGAAAAACAATGTAACCGTTAACCGCAAAATGCTTAGCGAGTTAGCTGTCAACGATCCTGCCGCCTTCACCGTTGTGGTTACTGTTGCTTCGAAATAAACGGCTTAAATCCTTTGTACATTTGGCTAGTTTTCGCTTTTTAATTCACTTCTACGTACCTTTGGTACGCCATCGTTAGAATTAAACGATGAAGAACTAGCCAACTGCACTAAAGCATTATAAGTCTTATCAATAGTTTAAATCGTTAGACCCAAACTGCATTAAAATCAGAAGTTTACACAAACCTAAGTTTCTAAAATCTTATCAGTGAATTTAAAAGAAAAACAACACTCAGACATGAGTGTTTCTAATCTGTAGGGTGTTATAATACCTGTGTTCTAGTCGTTTTCGGCTAATCGCCTGGTTATACTAGGAGGAAAGTCCGGGCAGCATCGGTACTGACAGTTGCTAACGGCAACCGGAGGTAACTCTAGGGATAGTGCCACAGAAACTAAGCTTCCGATAAATAATTCTTTATTTATCGGTAAAGGTGAAAAGAGTGAGGTAAGAGCTCACAGTCGTTCATGGTGACATGAATGAGTGGTAAACCCTGTCTGCTGCAAGGAGGCGGAATCGCTGTATCTCGCAAGAGGTATGGCCAGTTTAACCACTGTCCGCCGATAATCCGCTTGAACGTAGCGGCAACGCTACGGCTAGATAGATGATTAGCACCTGCTTCGGTAGGTACAAAACCCGGCTTATAAAAAACGATTAGGACATTAAAAAAGCATCTGAATTCAGATGCTTTTTATTTCTATAAAATAGACCATCCTTATGTAAGCCTTGGATTTACCTGCTCTACGCTAGGTGGGCTTAGGAAGTGTTGTATCCACGGACGCAACACGGAACCAGTGCCCTATGATTAGTTATTCAGAAAAATCATAATGACTTACATGGATGATCCGTCTCTATTGTAGCGAAGACAGCAGTGTATAACAAACACCTAGCCTACAAAAGAATACTTAATAGAAACCTTTGAACAGTAGATATTATTGGCGAAAGAAAGGGCAATAAGAGCCAGAGAATCAAAATGACTCCAAAAATACCAAAGCCTTCAATTTGCTCCATTACTCTTTGGACCGGTCTAGGAGCAAAAGCGTAAAGTAACCTTGACCCGTCTAAAGGCGGAATGGGAAGCATATTAAAAACGAACAAACCGATATTTAACATAAGCATAATTATTGCTGCATCTAACGCCGCGCCGCTTAACGAAGCAACATTAATAACTAGGGCGGTAATAGTAGCTAAAACCAAATTCGTAAGCGGGCCGGCCAGACCAACTGCCGCCAGACCAATTTCTCCGCCGCTCAACCTGGATGTGTTGATTGGGACAGGTTTGGCCGCCAGAATAATTGGTAGCCCCAGCAAAAAAAGCATGGTTGGCAACGCAAGAGTCAGAATAGGATCAATATGATGAAACGGATTCAAACTTATGCGTCCGTGAGAATGGGCTAGATCATCTCCTAGCCGATAAGCAACAAATGCATGCATCATTTCGTGTAAGCTAACAGAAAATAGCAGCACAATAAAAAAGACGACGATATTCACTGTGTTTGAATCA
>CAZTWI010000019.1:3358-10006 GCA_964617685.1 uncultured Candidatus Saccharibacteria bacterium
TTGAATCAATATTCATAAGCTATAACAACAAGTATAACAGCTTGACCGGAGAGGTAAAACGTAGTATTATGAACAGAATTAATTCAATAATTTAAAGACGAGAGTTTGAATCAACCACTATGAAAACTTGTGATATTACCGGCAAAGGAAAACAGTTTGGCAACAACGTCAGCTTTTCGCAGCGCCATACCAAAAAAACCTGGGAACCAAACCTGCAGAAGAAAACTCTTATCATAGACGGCAAAAAAGTCCGAATGAAGGTTAGTACCAGTACGCTTCGTACCCTCAAGAAAAAAGGCCTCATTTAGCCACTACTTCCGGCGTGTCTCGGTGTAATTTATACAAACTTCATTCAACGTAATAAGCATACATCTCACTGAAAATTTGCATAAATTACACCAAGCTCCACCAAAATTAGAGACTAAACAGCTAAAAAAGCCCCCCCTGTTCTAAATAAACAAAAGCTCCCTAGTGGGAGCTTTTGTTTTCCCCTGTAGCTATAGTAGCTTCCGCCTCCATCAATCAAAAACCTGATTAGACTAATTGCTCTAACAAAGAGATTTGAACGAGGACGGTAAGCCAATAAGAAAAGTATCCTTTAAGTAGCTTTAGCTTAGCTCGCCACAGCGATTCCGCAGGGCAAGTCTATTGTTAGAGTGATTAGTCTAGAGCAGTTCTTTGGTTGGGAGCGATTCTTTTGGTATCTTTTCTGTTCGCACAGAAAAGTACAAGACAGGTCAGTTCTCTGACCGCATGTACTTCATGTAGTTAGGAGTTATTTTATGCTTAAAATAACTAAGTGGGTTTGGCCTGCAAGCTCTGTATCAGGCTTATCAACCTTATATAGATCTTTTGGCTCGGTAGCACTCAAAGCACTCGTCTTTACAAAATCGTCTAATGGAGCCATTGGAACTTCGAACTTAAATCCAGGCGTATCGTACTGTGAAGGAATAACAACTTCCGGTTCAATCTTTTTAATTACGGACAGAGCACCCACACTATCAAGGGTAAATCCGTTGCCGCCGACTGGCACCAATACCACATCGGAACCTCCGGACAACTCTAGTACGTCTTCGGCTACATCCGGATGAATATGCCCCAAAGCTGTCACGGTCGTACCGTTGTATAGAAATTGGAAAACAGTTGCAGTACTTGCGCCTTCTTCATCCATATGAGCCCTAGTTTGAACAGCCTTTACAGATATGTCGCCAATTTCAAATTCACCGGCACTCTCCAGCACCAGCCGTGCTTTTGACTTAGCACTGGCATCAGCCAAGGCTTTGTTAGTAAATACTGCGACGTCGGTATCTTTGGTTGCAGATTTAGCTCCCAAAGTACTTAGATTATCATCAATTATAATCGTTGCTTTCTTAGTCTTTACCTTGAAACAATTTGCACCAAAAAACTCAATTTCCATCTTTTCCTACACTCCCCTATTTGTTACTGAAAACGTCTTCGCGATCTAATACTATCTGCTTCTTTGCGGCCATGAATTGCAACCAGAATTTATCACGAACCTGTCCGCGATATTTCCATTCTTCCGGCTCAATTACAGCGTAGCGAAGTTCTCTGTTTTTCTCTTTTTCTAATCCCGCAACTACAGACTCTATCTTGGAATTCACAGCATCTCCAATAATCAGAATATCGACACTGGCACTGTCGTCACGCGTATAAATCCCGCTGTAGACGATAGCTATAATATTACCGGACTTCTCCCAGTGCTTTGCTTCTGGTAACTCCACAATTGAAGCAGCTCCTGGTTTCTTCGGTTCTGTTTTTGCCTCTTTTTCTATCTTTGCGTTTGACTTCTGAGTTGCCGTTTCTTCTTGCGGCTCATTTGCATTCGCTTCAATTGCCACAGCGTCTTCCATAGCTTCTTCGGAGAACATACTCTGAAGAGCTTTAAAATGCTCGTAGTCCTGATTTACTTCATAGTAGAGCCGGTTGTTTGAACTATCGGACTTAATCAGTCCAAGCGATAGTAAATTAGCCAATTCGCGTCTGACTGAATTAATCTGCTCGTCAACTTTACGGGTAATCTCACGTACATAGAAAGATCTATTCGGATTACTGAAGAATAGCTTTAATAGCTTAACTCGAGTCTTTGAACCAAATAACTGTTCTATCATTTGCTACTCCCCTTTCTATTACTACTCCATTGTAACAGATTTGTTCAAGAGAGTTCTATTTCAGCCTGAAATGTGTTCAAGTGCCGCTTTAACATCTTGAAACCACACAATATTTTTGTTCCTCTTAAACCAGGATTTCTGGCGCCGAGCATATTGCCAATGTGCTTGAACAAATAATAGTTTAGCTTCTTCCTCGTTTATGCCGCCGTTTATTAACCGAGCAATTATTGGATACCCGATTGCATCAAGCTTTGCCGGGGGTTCGCCATAGTCATTAATTAAATCTCTAACCTCATCCACCAAACCGTCAGCAAACATCTGATCAACACGTTTAGCAATCCTGTCTTTCAGCACCTCGTCTTCAGGCATTAATCCAAAAATCAAAGCGTCCTGGATTGGTTTTGTATTATTGTGCTGCCGCCCGCCACGCAAAATCACCCCGATTAAATGCCTGGGGTTATTTTTATTAATTGGCATTGGATATCCTTTGGCTTTTATAATACCCTGCAGCTCTGCAACAGACATTAATTCCAATTCTGTTTTGTATTCTGAATTTTCTGAATTTTCTGAAACATTAAAATCAAAGTACAAAGCATCGACATACAGCCCAGTCCCTCCGGCAATAATAGGCACCTTGCCGCGTCTGCGAATATCTGCAATTGCTGATTCAGCCAGTTCTTTAAACTGAACTACACTAAACCGTTCATAAGGCTCTATAGTGTCCAACAAGTGGTGTCTAATTTCCTGTTGTTCCTGGACGGATGGCTTAGCTGTACCGATATCCAAACGTTTCCTCAAAGTCTGCGAATCAACACAAATAATTTCCCCGTCAAACCGCCTAGCCAATTCCATAGCCAAGCTACTCTTGCCGCTTGCTGTAGGACCAACAATGAATAGCAACATGTTGTCATGGTTCATCCATTCTCTCCAGAGCCCAAATCAGGCCACCAGATGATTTTTTCTACCTCAACCGCGTAATTACCGTCTTCTCCTGCTACAAGTATTCCTTCGGCCTCTAGATGCTCCTTGTGAGCCTTTCGGCCGCCTGGATACCCGCTTGCAAGCCCGCCCTTCTTGTTGACGACTCTTTGCCATGGCAATTCAGGATCACCAAAATGAGCAATCCCGCCAACAATCCGCGCGGCTTGCGGACTTCCAGCCAAAGCCGCCAACTGCCCATAAGTCATCACTCTACCCTCAGGTATTTGCGCGACTATTTCCTCAACTTTTTGCTTTAGATTTTTTTCGGACATCCTGATAAACCCCGTATGCGCCTGAGCCTAGCGAAACAGCAGCTAAAACATACGAAACACCAAAAATTATGTTGCTCGTTTTTTCTGCACGTTCTAATTTCCTATCATTCTCAGTGCTTAACTGTTCGCCGTCGTCTGCCAAGTTATAGACAGGAAAAAGCACAAAGAAGACCGACAGAATATTAATTAATAGCAACAAAAATGCGGCAGCGATTGATATTTTATAAGCCAAGCTTATACTTTCTAATTTAATTTTCTTCATAAAGCCCTACAAACTACTCTTGTTAATTCGCGATTTAGCCTCATTCGCCACTGTCTGAATAAACTGCTCAAAGTGTAGCTCTGACTGTGCATCCATCACGGAAATGTCATGACGTAGCCTAGGCGATACTACACCATCGTTTACTTCGCGCTCACCAATTACAACTGTGTAGGGGATTTTCTCTGTTGCAGACAAACGAATTTTCTTACCGACAGACTCATTCGAATTATCGGTAAATGTCCTAACACCGTGTTTCTTAGCCAAATCTGCAATTTCTTTGGCTTTTGACACAGTCATTTCTTCCTGATTAACGGTGATGATTCTGACCTGCTCGGGAGCCATCCAGATTGGGAAATTCCCAGCTGTATGCTCAATCATAACTGACAAGAAACGCTCAAAACTACCCGCTATGGCCGCATGAATCATGATTACCTGCTCTTCATTACCTTCTTCATTCATACAAACCAGACCAAATCTCTCCGGTTGGTTAAAGTCTAGCTGTATAGTCGCAACTTGGTGTTCTCGCCCAATTGCATCTTTAGCCATGAAATCAATCTTTGGACCATAGAACGCAGCTTCCCCGATACCAATTGTTGTCTCGGCGCCTGTTCGCTCTAATACCAATTCTTTTAGAATATTCTGAGCCTGGTCCCACAGCTGGAAATCACCCAAATACTTACTTGGTTCTTCAGGATCCATAAATGACAGCTCAGGACGCACTTTCATATCGAATACACCGTAAAATCGCTCAACTATATCCCAAATCTTTAACACTTCTTCTTTGATTTGAGAATTACGGCAAAAAACGTGCGCATCATCCTGGGTTATAGATCTAACTCTAGATAAACCGCCTAATTCACCAGACTGCTCATCACGATACACCATAGTCGTATTGCTGTATCTAATCGGTAAGTCTCTATAACTTCTTTGTTGAGATGCATATATCTGCGTATGGTGCGGACAATTCATGGGCTTCATTACAAACTCATGGCCTTCACGAGTCTTTATCTGGAATAGTTCGTCACCAAACTTATCCCAATGCCCGCTCTTCTCATACAAATCTTTCTTAGTAATATGCGGTATTTCTACCGGCTGATAGTCGTATTCATCTCTGAGCTCCTGCACAAATTTATCTATCTGTGTGCGCAGAATCGTACCTCTTGGAGTCCATAACGGCAGGCCCTGACCTACCAAATCGCTAAACACAAATAGATCCATTTCCTTGCCTAATTTTCGATGGTCACGCTTTTTAGCCTCTTCTAGCATTTCTAGGTGACTAGCCAGCTCTTCCTTTGTCTCAAAAGCCACCCCATAAAGTCGTTGCATCTGAGGGTTAGTCTCCTTACCCCTCCAATAAGCTCCTGCTATCCGCATAAGTTTAAATGCTCCGACCCTGCCGGTATCTTCCACATGCGGACCGCGGCACAGATCAGTAAACTCGCCGTTAGTATAGAATCCTACACTGTCAACTTGCCAAAGTCCCCATTTCTTCAACACTTAAATCCTTAGCAACGGTTGTTCCAGCTCTGGATAAATCGTTTAGTAGCTCTTCTTTATATGGCTGATTTGCACTTTTAGCCCAAGCAATTGCCTCTTCTACTGATTTATTAGATTGCACAAAAGGCTGTTTCTGATTAATAATCTGTCTCATCACCTCTTCAATTTTCTTAAAATCAGCTTCAGAAATCGTCACATTCGGTATATCAATATCGTAGTAGAACCCATTGTCTACTACTGGTCCAACGCCTAATTTCACCTCAGGCCAGATAGAACTAACAGCAGTTGCTAATATATGTGCCAGTGAATGGCGCATTGCATGCAAGTTGTCTTGATTTGGGGTATCTGACACTAGTAACCTCTCTTATCTTTAGCTCTAACTCTTTGGTTGAAGTATACATTATACCTCTATAGAAAATAAAGAAGGGGCACTCTGGCCCCTTCTTAACTGTTTGGTATTGTGTCCTCTCGCAACTGAGCACAATACACTTGGATTGATTTTTAAAACCTCTCCCAAAACTCTTCCTACATCAATTACTATACAGCGAATAGTACTATCATGCTAGTAGATTTTTACCTGTTTTTCCACATGGTGTGGAAGACTATAAATATATACCGTACCGTGATATAAACCACATAGTACTTATGCATATGATGATATAATATTGTGTTTATAACCTAAGATATATATAATATGTATCTGTTAGAGTTCGGGGCGATTAGCTCATTTGGCTAGAGCGCGTCATTGACGTTGACGAGGTGAGAGGTTCGAATCCTCTATTGCCCACCAAATTAAAAAACCGACTTATCACTAGTCGGTTTTTTAATTCCAGCTTCGTTTTCGATTTTTTACTTCTTTGGCTTCAAAAGCTTCCACCATATCTACCCCAAGTTTATTAGCTACATTTAGTAGCAAGAATTGAACATCGGCAAGTTCTTCGTATAATTCTGTTTTAGAAGTGTTATCAGCAAACTTCAATCCACTGATGTGACGCATTGCCTTAGCGAGTTCACCGACTTCTTCTACCAATAGGATGAACTTCTGTTCAGCAGACTCATCATCAAAACCACGTTCTATAGTGACTTTTGCAACATACTTCTGCAATTCATGAAAAGTTGTCTTGTCAGTGATTTTCATTACTTATGACTATAGCACTAATTTATTTTCTATATCCTTCACACAACCGCATCATGTAACGCAAATTGTGAATCGAAGCCAAAGTTCCAGCTATTGGATCACCCGATTTGAACTGGTGCCGTAAGAAAGCTCTAGAAAATCCATTTGCACAGGAATAGCAATCGCAATTGTCCTCAATAGGGTATGAATCTTCCTTATACTTCTCATTTGTCAGAGTCATTCTCTCCCCGTTCGCACCCCAGACACTGCTATGCCGCGCATTCCTCGTTGGCAATACACAATCCAGCATGTCTATTCCGTTCTCAACCGCGATCTTCAAGTCTTCAGGAGTTCCAACACCTAGCAGAAACCTTGGTCGGCTTTCGTCAT
>CAZTWI010000020.1:0-1230 GCA_964617685.1 uncultured Candidatus Saccharibacteria bacterium
AAGAGTATGGGATTTTCCGATGTGAGCACCGTTAGGTATTAGAATTTTTGGTTTCTGATACTTTGATATCCAGTCGGATTTCTCTATCAGAAATCGTTGCGCTAATGATTCGGAAAAACCATATGGAATGCTCAAACGAACTGTACCGTCGCTCTTAATACTTAGTCGCATATTCCGGGTGCCCTTACGACGGGCAATAACCACATCAGCACCAATAGCTTCCATATAGATAGTTTTTTGCATATGTCCTAATTATAGTACAGGCTATCGGATGCTGATATTGCGGCGAGACATATCTACGCGGCCGCCAGTAGATTTTGGTACCAGATTAATCAGCCCGGGCATGGCAACGCTGGACTTAATACTGTCGGTAGAGATTAGTCCCATTTCCATAAATTTCTTGAATACAGCAGCTTTCTGGCTTCTATAGGTGTGTTTTCCGCTCAAGACAACATATTCTTCTGTCGGTTCTGGATGCTGCATGTGCGATGCAAAACGCCTAAAGTCTTCTTCGCTATAGTCAAGGGCGAACTTGTCGTCGGTTCTGCGTCTGTCTCTGCTGTTCAATCTCTTGAATGCGGTATCCGGATCGATCTGGAACCATACTAGCAGTGTCTGTGCGTGTTTCTTGCGCGCCATATTGCGTATTGCTACTCTTTGGCTTTTGCGAACCAGGTTGGTGTCGTAGATAACGCTGATTCCAGCGGACAGGAATTCCTCGGTCATATAATCCATCAGGTGCATGATGATTTCATCCTCTTGCTTGTCAAACCTAGGTTCTTCAAATAGTTCATGGCGGATGCGGTCGCTCTGCACGTGAGCACACTCTAAATCATCAGCTAGATTGCGTGAAAAGTAAGTTTTGCCTGCCCCCGGGAATCCGTAAAGCATAATTAGCAGAGGTTTATTAAATCGAACTTTAGTCGAACTCATAGTAATAAGTTATAACAGATTGAGCCAAAGTATTCAACTGTTTGCGTTTTCAATTTTCCGTTGTATAGGTTTCTAATTCTTGCAACTGCAATACGTAAACTGTAAACTGTTATCTGTCTAGTAATCATATCGTAGGGGTGTAGCTCAGTTGGCTAGAGCACTAGTCTCCAAAACTAGGTGTCGCAGGTTCAAGTCCTGTCACCCCTGCCAAACTATGAAGTCCAGCTTTAGCTGGTCTTTTTAGTTTGATGGAGTGGACAGATTTGAATCTGCGATGTTGCAGGTGAGAAATCCCGG
>CAZTWI010000020.1:1240-5335 GCA_964617685.1 uncultured Candidatus Saccharibacteria bacterium
CTTCGCAAGGAAACCTTCTGATGAAAACTAGTTTTTTATCATGAAGTTTCGGGGTCGCGGGACGTGACCAAGTCCTGTCGCTCCTGCCAAAAGCATTGAAAAACAACGTTATTTCTAGCGATTGTATCGGGCAGCTATAGCGTACTGCATAAAGTACGCCTCAAGTTTCTCGTCGGGTTCATTTTTGACGACGGCTTCCGCAAATAGTTCGCGGGCTCTTAGAAGCTCGCGGCAACGATTCTCTGGCATCGTGCTGGCAGATGCGTCAATTAGGTCTAGTCCGCGGCGAAATGCCCCGTCAAGTGATACTTTGTCGCCCCGGCGGATAGCGTTCATGGTTCTGCCAACCTCGCTGCTAATGTTGCCCATTTGGTCGAATGTAGACAAAGTAACCCATTTGTCGGCATCAAATACGTGGCTACTCATGGACGACCCCGGCCACAATATCGCGGATTTGTTGTCGAATACTCTCATCAAGCACATCACGCGTAGGGTTATTTTGTCTTGGCCGGATATTAATCATTGAGTCAAACTCTACAAAATCATCCGTACCAAATTTATCTGGGTGCAAGTTTATACCCCATAAGTCCGACTGCTTTGAGTCGTTTTCTAACAAATAAGCTTCTCCATCAGCATGCATCTCCATATCTACGACCATAACTTTTCTAGAAATATCAACATCTGCCTTGACCAAGTTGCCGTACATTTTTTCGGCCATATCACGAAGTTCTTTGAGAGATATTTTATCCACTTGTTTCATAAGCTAATCTTATCACACCTCATAAAAGCTCTGATTTACCCTAAGATCCCCGCCTAAACAGAAACTCATCCAGTCAAGTCCTGTCGCTCCTGCCAAAAGTGTTGAATAAGAATATCATTCAAGCTTGTCAAGCATTGACGAATAGTAGAATATGTGCTACAATACTTTTACGTACGAGTATCACTTAGCCCAGAAGAGGCACAATTTGCCGACAGACTTGCTGATATATTTGATATCGTTGAGCCGGTAGAGGGTGTAAGAGGCGCTGCAAGATTTGTTGTAAGACTTGCAAAAGAAGCTGATGAATTGCTAGCAGCTGCCTACGACTACTCATTTTGCAATGATAATGGCATAGATCCACTTTCAGTCTAATCACAGTTTGTCCACTTGTGATGTATGTCTTGTATCAGCTTTTTTGCTTTCTATGTATAATCAAATAAAACATATGAAAAGTAAGAAACATCATATTTTCACATTACTTATCGTTCTGCTAGCGTTACGAGTTTTTCTGCCGCAGCTTGATGCGCTGCAGGATAGTCTAAGTACTCTAAAGGGTGCTGATCCCGCATGGATTTTTGCCGGGATAGTTATCTATTTTTTGAGTGTTCCCGCCCTGACCGTGCAGTTTATGGCTCTATCAATGAAAAAGTTAGCGCTTTGGCTGACATTCAAAGTAGAAGCAGCCACGATGTTCGTAAACAAAATTCTTCCGAACGGAGTCGGTACGATAAGTCTAAATATGTATTACCTGGTAAAAAAGGGTCATACAGCTAGCCAAGCAACTACAGTTCTGACGGTCAATTCAATTACCAGCCTGATTGCCTACTGCTCATTGATACTTCTGGCAATTACAAATAGCTCAGTTTCTCTGGAGGGTTTAGAAGGCGATATATCTATACCGCTGAATTTGATATTCTTCATCATAATTTTGTTCTTAAGCGCTGGATACACTCTCTATCATTCAGAAGGATATAGACAGAAGATAAAAGACGCATGGAAGCAGCTCAAGAAAGATTTCTCTACTTTCAAAAACAGGCCAAAATCTATTCTAATTGGAATTTTATGCAACGGAATCGGATCGGCAACAAGCGTATTTGCATTGCTTGCATCAGCACAAGCGCTCGGTATTCAAATAACATTTGCAGATGCATTGCTGGCCTATACGTTTGGAAACATTGCTTCGACTCTTGTACCTACGCCAGGTGGTATCGGATCAGCCGAAGCCGGCATTTATTCCGGACTCGTACTGACTGGGTTAGCCGGACCAGACGCGCTCATGGTGACCTTGCTCTACCGATTAATCTCGTACTGGATACCAATAATTCCTGGGTATTACTATTTCTGGGGCCTCCGCAAAACTCTTCTTTCAGACTACCGGGTCAAGACAAAGTCGTAGCCTAAGCTATAACACTCTCAGGACGTCTAATATTACTTGATAATTATTAGTTTATTTAGAAGTTTAGAAACGCCGGTTTTGCGGCCTTCTCCCTGGTAGGTTTTGGTAATAATCCATATTCCGTAGCCGACCAGTATCATTAGCTCCCCTATCAGAGCTATATTTAGTATAAAGTCCATGCGTCTGGTTGATAGAAGCGTAATCACTAGCCCGGCCAAGATGGTGAGTATAGAAACTAGACGTATAATCTGCCATTTCCGTTGGTTTTTGGACTTCCTGGTTTTGGTAAGTAGAAAGTCAGCTAGAACGGTCAAAACCATGCTGATTCCAGCTAGAGCGAAGCCAAAATAATGTATCGTTTCTACCGTATGAGTCCAGCCCAGCGGCATAAACGCTACTAGATAAAGCCCAACAATAGTCATTGTTATTAGAATAGTTATGAGTCCTGGATTAGATGTAGTACGGTTCAGATAGTTACGCCAGCGCCACAATCCGTAAGCACCTATAAAAAGTCCAGCTGTGAAATATGGGATTGTTCTAGTGTCCGTACCAAAGACGCTTATAGCAAGCGACCAATCGATCGATTCCCTGGCAATTGCATAGCAAATGCTCAAAAATATTAACAGCATCAACAGCCCAAACACTCCCCAGTAACGGCCGTGAATCCGCTTGAACAATCGAAGTAGTAAAAGCTTATCTAAGATTACTTGAATTTTCCTACTGCGGAAGGTGAAGCGATATTTTTTTGCCATGGGATACTATGCCCGATTACAAATTCTGCAATGTTCTTCTGTTTTGTCGCTGTTGCTCCAGATCGTGAGTGCTCTAAGCGGGCCTAAAACATCCGTATAGCCAATCACGTCAGCCATGCGGCGCACTAGACTAATGTAGCGGCCGTGCAGTATCAGCTTCCTGTAGCGAAGTATCGAATATGCATTTCCTATAGGAATCACGGTTATAGGGTTCTTGTCTTTTTGTGTACTGCGTTTTCTTTTGTCTAACCGAGCCTTAATGTCTTTAGCAATATAATTCGCGTGTGAAATTGCAGTTTGGGCAAGCCCGCTGAACGGCGTAGAAACATTATCGCCGCACACATAGAGACGACTGTCTACCTGTAAACGTTCGTTCGCAATAACTTTACCTTTCACGTCAAATTCAAACATTTTCTCATTCACTTTAAAGAAGGGGTTATTAGCCGTGCCGGCCGTCCATATAACATTATGGGTTTTGATAGGTCCGGAAGATGTGTGCAGATTATTGACAGTTTCTGACTTGACTGCCGTATCAATAAGCACCGTTACGCCTAATTTTTCCAGTCGCTTATGAGCAAGCCTTGAACCTCTTTCTGTTAATTGCGGTAGTATCCTAGGTCCTGCTTCAACCAGATATATGTTGATTTTGGATTTTCTAATTTTGTGTTTTTTATTGATTTTCTTCAGATAATTTCCTAGCGCGCCGGCTACTTCAACCCCGGTAGGTCCAGCGCCGGCTATAACATAATTCTGCTCTTTAACATCCTTGTCGGTTAGTTTGCTATGTATATGATGCCGGAGTTCCGCAACCTCTTCAAAGGATTTAACCCCGAAAGAATGCGTATCAAGCCCTGCAATGCCGAAATAAGTCGTAACAGAACCTAAAGCTAACACAGCGTAATCGTACTCAATCGTCTGTCCGTCTTCTAATTTAAACCGCTTTGAATCTCTATGGACGTACTTTACTTTTCCGATCACGATACTTATATTATTGGCGTCAAGCAGCATCCATTCCAGCGGCAGTCTGGCCGTTCCTAGTTTGATTCCAGTAACAGTTCTATACAATGCCGGACTATAACGAAAATCCGGAGAGTCGTTTATAAGAGTTATCTTTAAATCTTTTTGTTTTCCGAGTAGTCTTGCAAGTCTTGCTCCTGCAAAACCACCTCCAGCTATAACGAGATGCT
>CAZTWI010000020.1:5345-6011 GCA_964617685.1 uncultured Candidatus Saccharibacteria bacterium
GCGGTTAACTATACTTATGCTTTAAGAGTAATGCAAATAAGCTCGCCGCTCTCACAGTCTCTAAGATTGTATTTACTGCAGAAATACCTTAAGCTTGATAGTAATGGCAGAAATAAAAAAGTTACTTGCGGATGCTGGGTTTCAGGGTGACGTCCAAGATGACGATGCTACTTTAGAGACATACAGCCATGATGCATCGATGTTTGAGTTGAAACCTGAATATGTTGTGACACCCAAAAATACTCAGGATCTTGAAAAACTAGTTAAATTCGTCAGCGAACAGAAAAAGCATGACAAAAATATTTCTCTGACTGCCCGGTCGGCTGGTACGGATATGTCCGGAGGAGCAATTAATACGTCTATAATCGTCAATTTTTTGGAAGGTTTTAAGAAAATAAAGCACATTGGCAAAGATAGCGCTCGTGTCGAACCGGGCGTTTATTTCAGAGATTTTGACGAGGAAGCCAAGAAAAAGGGCGTGTTGATGCCAACCTACCCAGCTTCAAGAGATATGTGCACAGTTGGCGGTATGGTCAATAACAATGCCGGCGGCGAAAAATCTATTGAATTCGGTAAAGTTGAAAATTTTGTAAACGAACTTGAGTTTGTATTTGCCGACGGCGTGGCTAGGAAAGTAAAGCCGTTGAACAAAGTAGAGTTAGTAAA
>CAZTWI010000020.1:6021-8287 GCA_964617685.1 uncultured Candidatus Saccharibacteria bacterium
AGTAAAAAAAATGGCTCAAAAAGATTTTGAGGGCAAAGTTTACAGGGAGCTTTTTGATCTGATAGAAGCAAATTATGATGCAATAAAGAATGCTAAGCCGCAAGTTAGTAAAGATTCGACCGGCTATCATTTATGGAATGTCTGGGACAGAGAAACCGGTATATTCGACCTGACGCAGATAATAATTGGCGCTCAAGGTACGCTTGGGTTTGTAACAGATATTGAATTTCGTTTGACTCCAGCGCGCTCAGACGAGGGTTTGCTAGTTATTTTTATGAAAAATATGGATAACTTAGGCGAGCTGATAGAGGAAGTGGTCAAGAAAAAACCTTCTCGTTTCGAGTCGTTTGACGACAATACTCTGATACTTTCTATAAAGTTCATGCCAGCGTTCTTGAAACTACTGGGTTTCAAGAGGTTTATAAAATTAATAATCAGCCTTATACCAGATGCACTACTACTTCTCAAAGGTATACCGCGGCTAATACTTATGGTTTCGATAAAGGGCAACAGCCCGGAAGAAGTCGTCGCTAATGTACACGGACTCCGGAAAGAACTGCAAGCGAAGGCCAAATATTACGGAATTAGTGGTTTTGAAGAAGCACCAACAGATGCAAAGGGTGAGAAATTCTGGATTATGCGCCGCTACAGCTTCCAAATATTGCGAAGCAAGGTAAAAGACAAGCACACTGCCCCGTTCATCGATGACTTGGTAGTAAATCCGCAATATTTACCTGAATTTTTGCCAAAAATCCGCAAGATAATCAAAAAATACAAACTTTTTGCTACTATAGCCGGCCATATGGGCGATGGAAACTTCCATATTATTCCGCTTATGAAAATAGAAGACCCTAAAGAACGTGCCAAATTGGAGCCTGCCATGAAAGAAGTAAATAATTTGATACTTAAATACAAAGGCAGTCTTAGTGGCGAGCACAACGACGGTTTAGTAAGAGGTCCTTGGTTAGAGCAAATGTATGGCAAGAAAATGGTTGGAATATTCAAAAAAGCCAAGCATATCTTCGATCCTGACAATATCTTCAATCCGCATAAAAAAGCTGATGCCGACTGGGAATTCAGCATGTCTCATATACGCCAAAAGTTTTAGCTACTCGTTGTCCTTAATCGCTAGCATCGCTAAGGAGCTTGATAGTAGCCGGACTATTTCTTCGTCGTTTGGAATTGAATTATCTGCGAAATAATGATCAGAGCCGAAGTCTTTGTCAGTCGCATGCAGACAGAATACTTTGTCCGCATATTGGTGTATGACGTCTATTGCTTTGGTTATTGAAACAGCAGTAACGACACAAATAGCTTTAGTGTCAGCCGGTTTCAGAAAGTCGATGGCAGCTTTGATGCTTGTGCCGGTTCGCGCCAAATCTGAAACAATAATTACATATTTCTGTGAAAAGTTTTGAGGTTTTAATACCCCTGAGTTGCTCATTACATTTAAATTATGCATTGCATCAAACTTACTTGCCTCTATACTGTTGCGGTACTCGATATTGTATTCTTCTATTTCTCCGTCCGTAATACTCTGACTTTGGGTGAATAATCCACTATTATTTATCACCCCCATGTCTGTTCCGCCAGGAATTTTAATGTGCCCTAACTGAAGCATGCTAATTTCAGCGTTCAGATATTTGGAAATCTCGGAAGCGATTATTAGTCCGCCAGGAGATACTGCTAAGACTGCGATATTTTCCGATTTCAAATATTCCATTTGCTCGGCAAGCTGCCTGCCAACTGCTTCTCTAGATCCAAAGTATGCGTTTTTGTTTATTGGACTCATTACTGTCAATAGACTAACATTTTAGGCACGAGAAATTAAATTTTTGTTGTACGCGGGTGTATACTATAGGTAGTTATGTAAGGGCTCTGGTTTATAACTGGTTCCTCCTCGCAAACTCTATATACACTTTCCCAGTAGTAAGCTAGAAGCTGCTACGGGACACGTTAGCCGGGATAATACCCGCCTACTCCAACAATCAAATGTTTTGGCAGATTTTCTTATAAACTGCACCTCTCTTATAAAAATAATTGGAGTATTTTTTACTATGTCTATCTACTATTACGGAAAACTAATTGCTGTTCACGATCTAAACCAAAAACAAAGTAACGAACCAGTCCTGGTTGGCGACATTATAAAAAGCCGCGACGACTACCAAACCTTTATGAATCAAAAAACCAGGTTTGTAGTGAGGTATTACCAAGATGCGTGAGGGTCTGAATGAGGCAGTATCTGTTCTGTCTATATATTCAAAAG
>CAZTWI010000020.1:8297-9741 GCA_964617685.1 uncultured Candidatus Saccharibacteria bacterium
ACCAGAGATTTTGACTTGGGACGGTATAGATTACCGGTTAGGTAAAGTAGATTTCTACCACAAAACAAAAAGCGGTATAGTCGTACTGCATCACTTTTCGCTCTGCGATAAAGATGAAACAACGTACTTTAAACTACTATTCAACGCCAGTAACCTAAACTGGACGCTAGAAGAGTACATGATGGCTGGCGAAAACCAAACACACTATGCGGGCTAACTACAGGCTATTGGCTATATCCAGCAGGAGGTCTGCTTTAGGGGTTGTCTCAGGACGATTCACTTTATTCCAGGCCATGACCGTGCTGAACTCAGGTTTAGTAACTACTTTTAAATCAGATATTTCTTTCAAATTTGGTTTTAGGCGAGCAGTCATTGAATTATATTCGACTACTGTAGCTATGAGAAACTTACCCTTGGTGAAGTTTTCTCTAAGTCTAGTAGGATAGTCCATACCCTTCACTACTGTCACTCGATCAGGGCAAACCTTCAAGTCAATTTCTTCCTCGAGTTCACGAGAGGTCGCTAGTTCAGGAGTTTCACCTGGTTTCAAACCGCCCTGCACAGGCCACCAAACATCATCATCTTCATGAATAGACTTAACAAGCACAAATTCTGACTCACCCATGACATTAGACATAGCCAAAGCCAGTACGCTTGGGCGAAATTCATTAAACAAGAACGACTTGTTGGTATGGCCTGGTATCTGTTCTGGAGTATAGACTCGTAAAGACATTATCTTTTAATAATAACATAATATCAATTAAATAGCAAGGTACCCGTGAAAAAAGACACGCTACTGGCAAACAGATCTCTGCCCTATACCATGCATATAGACTTAAACTCATGCTTCGCGATTATTGAGCAGCAGGCTAATAGGTTGCTTAGAGGCAAGCCGGTGGGTATTGCTGCCTATGATACGCCCAGAGGTTTTGTGCTAGCTGCCAGTTATGAAGCTAAATATAAAGGAGTTAAGCTGGGGGTTAACGTAGAACAATCCAGAGCTATGTGTCCTGGAATTGTCATCATGACACCCGATCCGGCTAAATACCGTGAAGCACACAAACGGTTTAAGGCGGTACTTTTGGAGTACTCCCCTTTGGTTATTCCTAAGAGCATAGACGAGTTTATTCTAGATTTAGAGCACTCACCAGCCTTAAAAAGCACGAAATTAGAAATCCGAAATAACAAACAATATCTAAATTCAAAATTGAAAAACGAAAACACGAAACACGAAGAGCGAGACATTCACAATCAGGCAATGCTGGAAATAGGTAACAAAATTAAGAACAAGATCCGAGAGCACCTAGGTGAATGGGTGACGGTAAATATTGGTATTTCTACCAATAAATTTCTGGCAAAATATGCAGCCGGCTTTGATAAACCAGACGGCATGACATTGATCGATCACTCTAATTTGCGCTCATACTATCAGTGCCGAACCCCT
>CAZTWI010000021.1:0-5087 GCA_964617685.1 uncultured Candidatus Saccharibacteria bacterium
GCTCCAGATTGAAGCGTAATTGTTGTTTCGTCTAAGTTTCAGCAAAACAAGTTTGCTAAAACTTTAGACGACCCAACAAAGTCTCCAATCTTAACCCCACAAAGCAGAACTTTGCGGGGACCCCTCCAAAAACTCCGCCCAGGTAGCTCAGTGGTAGAGCGCATCCATGGTAAGGATGAGGTCTCGAGTTCAATCCTCGATCTGGGCTCCAATTATTATGAATATTTTTTCTTGGATACAACCTAACTGGTTTGAAGGTATTGTAATATTGTTTGTAGTATTAGCAATACCGATAGCACTATTAATTTCAGTTCTGGCTATACTTAAATTTATTATCATAAAAATTAAATCTAAGAAATTGTAGTTGTCAAAACGTCTCTAATCTGTTAAAATTGAAAGTCTTATGGCTAAAAAAACTGATAAGCGAAAAATAGTCGGACTAGTATGCGAAGAAACTGGTCAGAGACACTACTACACCCGCAAAAACACTATGAACACCCCTGACAAGCTTCGATTAAAGAAGTATAATCCTGTCTTACGTAAACACACATGGTATGTTGAAACCAAGAAAAACCTTGGTCGAAACGAAGTCAAACCTCGAAAAGGCTAAAAACTAACAACTTGCGTGAATTAAAACAGCTACAAATTAGTAGCTGTTTTAAATTTAAAGATCTAGTATCGTATTTATAAGTTCGGCATGACTCCAGACAAGAGGAGTAACACCTACAATTTTAGAATCTTCAGGACTAATTTGCTCTGAGAGTAATCCGCTTGACAGGCTATTATTTAAAGCCCATTCTATGTAAGTTTCTGCTTTGTCCTTTTGACCGGTTAGGGCATAATACTGCGCCATCCAAAGAGTCGTAACAAACCATGGATTACCCTTGTAGGCAGGATCGGAGGCGAAATAGTTATCGTTTTCATATCTTGCTGTTCCGCCGGACGGAGATATATCTAGTAATAATTCTTCGATTGCTTCCTTTGTATCATTAATGTCTGTTTCCTTACTGAAATAATTAAACATGAATGCTCCATAAAAACTAGAAATATCCAGTGTCTTATCTGTCTTAATTTCTGAATTACCCAGCAAAAAGCCCTTAATTAAGAGTTTACGTTCGTCGTCGTAAAATCTAGAACTGTTACTTTTCAGCAGATTGGATACATTCTGCCATTTTCCAGAGTTGCTATAATCGCCCTTGTTAGCTGCAATCTGGGCCGCAACTGATAAAGCTAAACATGTAATAGCGGTAGTATAGGTAGAAGTTAGAAATTTCTCTTCCCATAAATCATAAGTTGCATGCGGCAGCTGAGTTTCTACATCAATAAAATCAGTCATAAAATTAGCCGTCGGAACGATAAAGGAATCATACATGCTGTCAATAAATTCCTGATCGCCGGTATGTTTTAAATATTCTCCGAGCATGAACACTACAATAGCCGTTTCATCTTCTTGAATAGCTAATTCTTTCCGGTTGTTATGAATTAGAGGATGCCAGGTACTGCCAATAGCTCTATCAGGCTGGTATTTGTGCATCATATAACCGTCTTTATGCATAATACTCCGGCAAAATTCAAAAAATCTTTTGGGTTCCGCGCTATACCCAAGTTTAATTAGCGGCCACATAACAAAAGCGCCGTCTCTTGGCCAGACATAACTATAATAATCTCTGCCGTAGTTATATATTGATGAATCGCATGAGGCAATTATTCCGCCATGTTCGTCAGTATGAGCCTTTATAACCATTAATGATTTCTTGACGATAGTCTGATAGGATTCTGGAAGTTCATTAATCCTCCCCTCAGAAATGGCAAACCAGTCGTGCCAATGATCAAGAACAGCTTGCAGTCTAATCAGGAACCCGCTTCCAAGCATTTTTGCATGAAGAGTTTCTAGCTGTGCTTGAGAATCAGCAACAGCTAACCAGTAATGTATGACTTCTGAATCTCCGGGATCAACATTCACGACTACTCTGATAGTCGAGTCGACTCCCGCGTGTTCGACTGCAGACATAGAAAGTTCGCCGTCTTCTGCATCACGAAATGTTCCTTCTTTGCCTTCTATACCGGCGTTTCCTACCGCATATTGGTCAAACGTAACACCTGATTCGGTTTCTGCGTATGCAAGGATACTGCACCGGCCCTTGTAATCCAGAATATAGTTATCGATTGGAACGTACATCGCAGTATCGGCGCGTCCAAGCGCGCTAATTTGAAACGACTGATGAAAGAAAATCCTAATCTCTCTTTTTTTATCGCTTAAATTTCTAACCCTTACTCTGCGGCCAAAAATATCATTATTCGGATCAACGAAGTCTTGAAAATGTAATTCGACTTTTAAGCCGTCATGAGTCATTGTTATATCGGACATCAAGGCATCGCCGTTAAAATTAATATCCTTTTGCCATTCTTGAGCATTAACCCAGCTAAAATTACCCTCTATCCACACGCCTATGTGATGTGCTCTGTTTCTTGATGTAGTCAGGTTCTCTAGACCGACATAAGGATAGTAAAAATCATGAACCAGTCCGGACTCATCTAGGCCTACTGTCAATCCGCTATTACCTAAGATTATAGTTCTTGCCATGCTATATATCTATGCCTTTTTCTAGTAATCTAGTAGTTAGATCACGATAGGCATTCATGAAGTACATAAAAGCTTTATAAGGTGAGTCGTAAGGACTAAAGTACGCATGTACATCGCCGTCACTGAACCATTTCGTACACATATAGTAGACATGGTCGCTTGTCTGAAGTCGACGCCAGTCTTCTATGATTTCTTTATCGTCCAGGTCAATGATCGGCTTTTCTAATCTGTACAGTGCTGTTATAGCGTCAATTTGCATATCATTACCTAGCCAGGCGGTTAAATCTCTTTCTGTGTCGGCCCAAGTAATAGTATTCGGCACATCAACAAAGTCTTTTGTTTCGTAGGCTCCAGCAGCTTCCGTAATAGTCATAAAGCCGTGATTCGGATCTTTGAGCCACTCATTAGGGAATGCCCGGAGGAAATCAAATACGCCGGTATCAGCCCACTGGTGCTCGCCGAAGGTTTCGTAGTCCATAAACAGGTTTACTATGTCTCCGCCATGTCCGGCGGTATGCGCCCAGTGAGTAAACTTCTCAGTTGTGAGCGGCCATTCCGACCACTCCCTGTCTGAGAAGCGAAAGGCAATATCGTCACTGAGCTTATAGTTCTTCATCAGTAATTTGATGTTGTTTGTATAGCTTGGCTGATAAACAAAATTAGGCGAGCGCCAGCCCAAGACAGGATCCCAACCTTCTGTAATAATAGCCTTGTAGCCGGCTTCATCCGCCCAATAAGCCAGGTCATTATTGTACGACAGCTCGGTATTTCTAAAAGAAGTAGGCGTAACACCAAAAAGTTCGTGTATTTTAGCCGCATGTTTTGCAACTTGCTTAACGAACTCCGCGCGCGAGTAGAAAAAGGCTAGGGAATGATGATAAGTTTCCGCTACAATCTCTACTTTTCCTGTTGCTACTAATTCTTTAAATGACTGTAGTACGTCTGGCCGCCACATTTCAAGCTGATCAATCAGAGTACCTGTTATCGACAGGCTGACTTTAAACTCAGGATGATTCATGAGTAAATCAATTAATACTCGATTAGTTGGAAGATATGATTTTTCAGATACTTTATCAATGATAAATCTGTTATTGGTCTCTGTGTTAGGAGATTCGTCATTAAAGTAGAAGTGGTCAGCGCCGGCTTGAAATATGGAGTATGGTTTAACGCGCAACGGTTGATGGGCGTGCAGATATAAAACTATCGATTTCATCCCGTTACAAACCCTCCTTGAGTAATACTTAGTAGTACGCTTAAGATATCCTTGTAATAAATTTTCATCTCTTGAAGGTTTATTCTGTTGTGATTGTAACGGGATTCACCCCTTGTGATTGTAACGGGATTCATACAACTGCCTTACGTGTTTGATGATAGACATTTCTCATTTTGTCTACGGATTTAGACCATGATTGATCACGGTATTCGTAGTAACTGTTCTGCCACATAGTATTCGCTAGTGAATCATTTGTAGTAAGTGCAAGTATCATGTCTGCCATCTGATCAGTGTCCCAGAAATCTACTTTGAATGCATTCTGCAAAACCTCCGCAACACCCGATTGTTTAGATACAATAACTGGCGAGCCAAAGCCAATCGCTTCCAAAGCCGTTAGGCCGAATGGCTCTGATACCGACGGCATGACAAACACATTGCCTATACGGTAGCTATCGCGCAGAGTTTTGCCGGACACCCAGCTCTCAAAAATAACGTTTTTTGAGATTCTATATTGTGCGGCTAGCCGGATCAGCTCTTCGTGCTGCTCGCCTCCGCCGGCAATCAGAAACAGAACTTTCGGATCAATAGCAACCACCTTTTGTGCGGCTTCCAAAAGATGCGTAAGTCCTTTTTGAATCGTCATACGACCGATGTTTACTACGACTTTATAGCCGTTTCGTTTCATAAGGCTTAAATATTCGTGCAGATTGTGGCTTTCATCAATTTCGCCTTCGATATTCATACTGTTATGTACGACATGAATCTTGTCGGCAGGGATACCGTATTCCTTAACAATAACGTCCTTTGTATACTGGCTTACTGCGAATATCTGATCCGCAATCATAAATGCTTGATATTCAATCTCTCGTGCTTCAGGGTTGCCGTGTCCCGCAGCTGACTGGTCATATTGGGTAGAGTGGACGTGAACTATCAGAGGTTTGCCGCTCACGTGCTTTGCCATCATACCGGCCTTAAACGTTAGCCAATCATGAGCATGTATAACATCAAACTCCCTTGTTTCGACCAGTTTAGATACGTTATGAGCGTATCTGTCATGCTGCCTGCGCAGATCTAGGTGGCCTGAAAATGTCTTTAGGGATCTGGAACTAGAAAACCAAGTTGAATCATACACGCCTCCGGAAATGGCAAAATCCTCTACGGATTGATGGTGCGCAGGAGTAATTTTCATGAAGTTGATATCAAAATCAGCAGTAAAGGGCAAAATAAATTCAATATCAATACCAGAGTAACTTAACTCTTGGCACATCTGATAACATGCTACCCCCATAC
>CAZTWI010000021.1:5097-6054 GCA_964617685.1 uncultured Candidatus Saccharibacteria bacterium
GGTAACTCCCAACCTAACATCAGCACTTTCATGTTCTAGCTGTTTTCCTTTTATATTTCGAACACACTTTTTTCTTTCCACTTCAGTATAGTGCTTAAGCTCACTAATTTGCAAGTTATTTAACAGATAAAAATTTATTGATTAGAAGAGTTAAGCTTTTTATGCTATAATTAATAACTTATGACACAATCAGATAAAATTCGCAATATAGCGATTATTGCGCACGTTGACCATGGCAAGACTACTCTGGTCGATGGGTTACTAAAGCAGTCTCACACTTTCCGCGACAACCCGGCTGAAATGAGCCAAGAGCTTACTATGGACAGCGGTTACCAGGAAACAGAACGCGTTATCACGCTTACTGCCAAAATTACTGCTGTTGATTGGGAAGGCTTCCGTATCAACATCGTTGATACTCCCGGGCACGCTGACTTTTCCGGAGAAGTAGAACGCACGCTTCGTATGGCTGACGGCTGTATATTAGTAGTTGATGCCCAGGAAGGCCCGATGCCTCAGACTAAATTCGTATTATCAAAAGCTTTGCAATTAGAGCTTAAACCTATTGTTGTTATCAATAAAATCGATAAACCGGCAGCTAGAATCAAAGAAGTCGAAGACGAGCTGGCAGATTTATTTTTAGAGCTTGCGATTCACGAAGACCAACTTCATTATCCTGTTTATTATGCAATTGGCCGCGATGCTAAGGCATGGAAAGAGCTTCCGACAGACCCTGAAGCCCCAGGAGACTTATCTGTCATATTCAAATCCATAATCGAAGACGTTTCTGCTCCAAATGTGGATGAAAACGACAGCCTACAGATGCTAGTTTCTTCACTCCGTTATGATTCATTCCAGGGTAAATATGCAGTAGGTCGTGTAGAGCGCGGAAAGCTGACTAAGAAAGATCAAGTAACACTTTGCAGCGGAGACAAAAAAACATCTGCAAAAGTCGAGCGT
>CAZTWI010000021.1:6064-7984 GCA_964617685.1 uncultured Candidatus Saccharibacteria bacterium
GAGCGTCTCTACCGCACGGTCGGACTAACTTTTATTGAAGTTGATGAAGCCATTGCCGGTGATATCGTATCTGTTACAGGCATTGCAGATACTAAAATTGGCGATACTATTGCCAGCGCAGATAATCCGGAAAGTCTGCCGACGATAGAAATCGAAGCACCGACGCTTAAAATCTATTTAGGTCCAAATACCAGCCCAATGAAGGGTAAAGAAGCCGAATTTAATACCTCTCGTCAGATTGGCGACAGATTAAAGAAAGAGCTAGAGACTAACGTTGGTCTTGAAATTGAAGAACAGGGAATCGGCTTTTTGGTTGCCGGACGCGGGGAATTGCACTTATCTGTACTTATTGAGACTATGCGCCGTGAAGGCTTTGAATTTGAAGTCGGACGGCCGCAAGTTGTCACCAAAATAGAAGACGGCAATGAGATGGAGCCAATCGAAGAAGTATTAGTAGAGGTTCCTGGCGAGCATGTTGGTGCCGTGCAGATGGAATTCGGTAGACGTAAGGCTCAATTAGTTGACCAGTTCAATTCAAACAAAGGCGTAACCAAACTTGTATACAAAATGCCAACCCGCTCACTACTTGGAGCGCGTAACATCCTACTTACTGCTACAAAAGGTACAATTATCATGAATACGCTCCTAGACAGTTATGCCCCTCTAGGACAAGCTTTGAATCAGATTCGCAACGGCGTGCTTGTAGCTTGGGAGACAGGCGTAGCAACTCCTTATGCCTTGCAGAGCGCAGAAGAGCGCGGCGAACTGTATGTCGGGCCGACTCAAACAGTGTACGCGGGTCAGATTGTAGGACTAAATACCCGTCAAGAAGACTTAGAAGTGAATATTTGCAAAGAAAAACACCTCACAAACATGCGCAGCTCATCCTCCGACGGTGTTGTTCAACTAACACCATACACACAGCTATCACTTGAACAGTGTCTAGACTTCATAGAAAATGACGAATTGCTAGAAGTTACCCCAAAGACCCTCCGACTACGTAAAAAAGAGTTAGATCACAACAAACGCAAAAGAGCAGCTAAACAGAGCTAGAAGATGATCACAAAATTAAATTTTGAAGCACCTAAAACCATCCCGCTGTCAATTGAACAAATAGCCTTTATAACAGAATTTGCAGATATAGAAGCAGAAAATAGAGAGGCCACTTCACAAGCCTTTGTTTCTTTAATTGCTGGTGACCATGGCAGTGAAGTGCAGACTGCTCGTCAACTTCCAGAAGTTGGAGATTTAATGAAACACTTTGGCGAAGTAAGTTTTATAAATATTGGCGGTATTGCTATAGACAATAGACCAATATATTCGTCTTACTACGGAGATACCCATACATGGCACACAGATGCTAGTCTGTCGGATCCGTACAAATTTATAGGTTTAGCTTGTTTGGCTTACCCTACAGAATTTGCAAGCTGTAAGATAGAGCTACTGAGAAATTCTTGTGCTAAATTCTTGTCAGATTACGCTGAAGCAGGAGACTGGTTCGAAGATGAATTTGAAAAGTTTACGCCTGGTTTTGATGAAACCTTTTCAATTCTTAACACAAGTTTAGAAGAACATTTTGGTCGTGACTGGCTAGAAACTGCTGAAACTGGAGACAGAGAAATAAATAAGTTTGTTAGAGTTAAGGACCTGTCCATTGAGCAGACTTTACCTGGAGTCTTAGCATACGGGTACACTCCATCAATTTTGCACAGAAAACCAGCAGAACCAGCAGTAAACGAACGGACTTTTTTTAGGATTCTTAGTAAAGACTTAACTGACGGACTTTCTTCCTAATAGCCACCAGCTTCGACACCGTAGTACTGATCTAGGGTTTGGCCGCTTGCGACTATCGCTTTTGCTACGTCAACACCAACATAACGTACGTGCCACGGTTCGTATTGATAGCCGGTATTAGATTCT
>CAZTWI010000021.1:7994-9561 GCA_964617685.1 uncultured Candidatus Saccharibacteria bacterium
TGTATTGCTTTCGTACCTGATTATAAACCCAAAACTTGCTGCATTTGCGGCTAACCATTTGCCTTGAGCTGTATTTCCAAAACAAATTTCTAAATTACAGCTTCCATCAGGCATGCCTAGATCAGCGGCTAAACCTGTTTGATGTTCGCTATGGCCAGCTCTAGCGCTTGACCTGTCGGCTTGAGCTTTTCCATCAATCTGCACCCACTTGTTGTAAGTAGCAACCTGCGTGTCATAAGACCGATAAGAACTTATTACTTTCATTGGCACACCAGCTTCATTTGCCTTGAATAGCAAAGAAGTCATGGCCTGGGCTGCTTCCGGACGCATTTGTCCGCCTGTTACTGCTGTCAGGCTAGGTACATAATTACTCGGCAGTCTATGTTTTTTGTTAACAACCACCGTCAAACTGCTTGCTTGATCCAGAGAGTAGGTTACCGGCCACTGGGAAACCTCAGGTTTTGGAGCGGGAGTTGGAGTTGGCGCAGGGGTTTGAGCTACCTCTTCAACCGGTGGTTCAACTTCCGGTTCAGGCTCTTTATCTACATGGCTAACTTCCGGAGCAGGGATCACCACTTCGTCTTTTGACGCATTGTAGGCCAGAGTGCTAACAGAAAACAGTAAAACGATTAGGAGGGCAGATATCAGTATCTTCGTGCTCTTCTTTAAAGATTTGATTGACTTGATGATTTTCATTCTAAGCTACATTATAGCAATCGCTCACAGATCCCTTATTTGACCGAAGGCCACGCGATCTAAAATTGTTCCCTGCATATCCAGCATCATCGCGGGAGTTATGACGAATTCACCGTAGCGATTATTGATAGCGTCAACCGCGTCAGAAACCCGTTTACGCGCTCCAGCCGAGCGTAAATCAGTATCTAGTGTTATGACTCTTCCTTTCTCCCCTTCAACTTTCAACTTTTCACTTTCAACACTGTCAAAAATTGACAGTTGCTCCGGATCCCATGGTTCTAGGCCAAATACATGAACTGACAAGATTTTAACTTTATTGACTATCTCTGCCCGATAGAGAAGTCTCTTAGCCGCTTCGTAAATGTCAGGGGTTGAGTACAGCCGGTGAGAGACTTTCTCTCCGTGGTGCCAGCTCCGGACATTTGACATATTCTCAAAACTGGCCGGCCCATCATACATTGGCATGTCACTCACGAAGCCTACGTAGAGATGTATTCCCGTAGCATAGAAGTTACTCTTCCGCAGGCGTCGGCCGGTTTTTTCGCATAGTTTAATCAATAATCGTTCTAGTTCGCCCAAATCGGTGGTCTTATCGCTCAATGCATGTTGATGACCTATACTTTTGCGGCTAAATTCTACGGTATCTGTTTCATAACCCCTCAGACGCATGTACCAGCGATAACCATTGATGCTTTTGAACACTTTCTTCTTGAGCGTGTTCAGGTCTGCTTCCAAGAAATCCAGAGGGGTAAATATGCCGCTTGCTCTCAACCTAGCTCTAAATTTAGTATTGATGCCAGGCAAATCAACCAATTTCACCCCTCCACACCCCTGACACCGCCCAATCTGCTTTTCGTCGGAGCCAAAAACT
>CAZTWI010000022.1:0-7356 GCA_964617685.1 uncultured Candidatus Saccharibacteria bacterium
CGGCGATGATGTAGAGGCCGGTCAACGTCTAACAAGCGGATCAATCAATCTACACGAACTAATTGATCTAGCTGGTGTTGAGGCGACTCAGCGCTACATCATGAATGAAGTCTTGAGAATCTTTGCAGGTCAAGGACAGAACATCTCTGATAAGCACCTTGAGATCATCGTTCGCCAGATGTTTAGTCGTGTTCAAATTGATGAGCCTGGCGACAGTGAATATGTAACTGGTGATGTCGTAAGCAAACAGTCTGTTTTAGAAGCTAACGAAAAACTAGCCGGCGAAGGAAAACAGCTGGTTCGTTATAACCAGTTACTGCTTGGAATTACTAAAGCCAGCTTGTCTACGGAGTCATTCCTGAGTGCTGCAAGCTTCCAAGATACAACACGTGTCCTTATCAGCGCAGCAACCAGTGGTAAGGTAGATAACCTATTTGGCCTAAAAGAAAACGTTATCCTAGGCCGCTTGATCCCTGTGGGTACAGGTGTTCAAAAAGGTGATGAAGAAGACGAAGAGATTTCAGAAACTATTGAAGAAGTCGTAGAAGCTGAAGAAACAGCGGTTGCGTAATAACTCGTAAACTGTTAAAATAACAACATTAAATTAATAAATCCGAGCCGTTCGAAAAAAGTTAGCAAAGGCACGCTAATCTAGAAACGGCTGTATGCGAGACTCATGTGAGTTTTATCGATGCGGATCGTAAGCTAGTCGTATAACGAATACGAGGGCGCGAACCGTAAATCGAAAAACTTGCAGGAGTCCGCAAGGCTCCTAGCCGATACAGTTGTTTCCCGTCCCCAGGCAGTAGATTTAAGGAGAGATATGCCAACAATTAATCAACTAGTCAGAAAGCCTCGCAAGACGGCTAAGACTAAAAGTAAATCACCTGCGCTTCACCGCGTGGTGAATAACTTAAATACAACAAATTATGAAAAAGCATCACCATTTAAGCGCGGTGTTTGTGTCAAAGTAACAACCAAGACGCCAAAGAAGCCTAACTCTGCACTTCGTAAAGTTGCACGTGTTCGTCTAAACAACGGATATGAAGTCTGGGCGTATATCGGCGGTGAAGGCCATAACCTGCAGGAACACGCTGTGGTATTAATTCGTGGCGGTCGTGTTAAGGATCTTCCTGGTGTTCGTTATCACATTGTTCGCGGCGCATTAGACCTTCAGGGTGTTACAGACCGCAAAAGAGGTCGTTCCAAATACGGCACCAAGAAAGCGGGTAAATAATGGGAACTATACCTCAATCTTATTTTAGGTCTCCTCAGGGGAAGGAAGCATTTAGAAATTGGGCTGGTTTACCCTCGCTTGAAGCTGTAGAAAGAGCACTAGATGAGAGAATGCAAATGGGTGATTTGACATCATTAATGAGCGATGTAGTGCCCGATCCGGTTAGATATATTGGAATTGTTGCATCAGACATTGCTAATCAAGTATCAGCCATCGAAGGAGGTCAAAATGCCTAGGAAGACGACCAAAGCTTTGGTTCGACCAAAGCTACCAGATCGCAAGTACAATTCTGAAATGGTTCAGAGACTTATCAACCGTGTGATGCAAGACGGTAAAAAACAGCTTGCAGAACGCATCGTTTATGACGGCATGGCTGAAGCAGCTCGAATCGTGAAGAACGACAATGTTATTGAAGTATTCGATAAAGCTATCAAAAACGTCACTCCGTACATGGAAACTCGTTCACGACGTGTCGGCGGTGCTAACTACCAGATTCCTTTTGAAGTTAAGGGCCAGAGACAGAAACACCTTACAATTATGTGGTTTGTAGCCGCTTCACGATCTAAAAAAGGCATGCCAATGAGCAAGAGAATCGCTACAGAGCTTGCGGATGCATACAACCAAACTGGTACAGCCTTCAAGAAGAAGGAAGATACGCACAAGATGGCGGAGAGTAACCGAGCATTTGCTCACTTCGCGAGATAAGTATGAATGCTTTAGAGCGACAAGCCCAGCGGTATGTCAATTCTCAGGTACGATTTGAAGCTAGCGGTATGCGTTACGAAGAAGCTGCTACGTTACATGAAGATGGGCAAGGGAGCGTATTACGCGTTGGAGTAAGAGGACTATGCCACATAGTTAACTCCCTGAGATTAAGCCTTGATCAACAGTCGTTTCAGACACAAGGACTATGGGCTGGAGTACCACGCGTTGCAGGTGAGCCACTAGAGGCAGCGCAGCGTATAGTGAATATAGCAAAAGAAGCGTAGATATATTTTAATAAGAACAAGGTAGGATATGGCAGCAAAGAAAACAGCAATTGAAAAGATTAGAAATATCGGAATTATAGCGCATATTGACGCTGGTAAAACCACAACTACAGAAGGAATTCTGCACCGAACAGGACTAAAGCACAAAATTGGTGCTGTTCATGATGGAGAAACCACAACTGACTGGATGGCTCAGGAACGCGAACGTGGTATCACTATCGTTTCAGCTGCGGTTACTTGCTACTGGAAAGACCACCAGATTAACATTATCGATACACCTGGACACATCGATTTTACTGTTGAAGTAGAACGTTCGCTTCGCGTACTTGACGGTGCAGTAGTCGTATTTGACGGTAAAATGGGCGTAGAATCTCAGTCTGAGACCGTATGGCGCCAGGCTGACAAGTACGGTGTGCCTCGTATCTGTTTCATCAACAAAATCAACCAAACTGGCGGAGACTTCTACAAATCACTTGATACTATCCACGCTCGACTTACAAAAGCTGCTTTCCCAATTCATATTCCAATCGGTTTTGAACAGGGAATCAACGGACTTGTTGACCTAGTTTCTATGAAGGCTTATACCTACAAAGATTTCACAGACAAAGAACTTGTTGTTGGTGAAATTCCAGAAGATATGTTAGAAAAAGTCCAACGTTACCGAAGTCTGCTAATTGAAAATGCTGTTGCTGAAGACGAGAAATACCTAGAGAAATATCTAGAAGTCGGTGAAGAAGGCCTGTCTGAGGACGATGTCAGAGGAGCTATTCGTTCTGCTGTATTAGGCGGCAAATTCTACGCGGTTACCGGCGGCGACGGCCGCGGTGTGATTGTAGAAAAGGTCCTTGATCTAGTTAACGAATTAATGCCAAGCCCAGAAGACCGTGGTTCAACTTGGGGTACAAACGCAAAGACTGGCGACGAAATTGAACGCAAACCATCTGAATCAGAGCCAATGTCTGGTCTTGCATTCAAAATCACAACTGACCCATTTGTCGGTAAGCTTGCCTATTTCCGCGTTTACTCTGGTAAATTAACAACTGGTTCATATGTACTGAATAGTTCAAACGGAGAAAAAGAGCGTATAGGACGTATTGTTAGAATGCAGGCTGATAAGCGCGAAGAAGTAGCAGAAGTTACAGCTGGCGACATCGCTGCAATCGTAGGACTTAAAGCTACGACAACTGGACATACGCTATCTGATCCTGCTAACCCAATTGTACTGGAAAGCATTACATTCCCTGATCCTCCTGTATCTATTGCAATTGAACCAAACACCAAGTCTGACCAAGAAAAAATGTCAATTGCGCTTCAGAGACTTGCAGAAGAAGATCCAACATTCCGCGTAAAAGTAAATGATGAAACAGGTCAAACCATTATTAGCGGTATGGGCGAGCTTCACCTGGAAATCTTGGTGGATAGAATGAAACGCGAATTCGATGTTGAAGCAAACATTGGCGCGCCTCAGGTTGCTTATCGTGAAACAATCCGTAAAGATGCGGTTGAAATTCAAGGTAAATTCATCAAACAGTCTGGTGGACGCGGTCAGTATGGTGATGTTTGGTTGAGATTATCTCAGAACGAAACCGGAAAAGGCTTTGAGTTCATCAACTCTATCAAGGGCGGTGCGATTCCAAGCGAGTATATTAAGCCTGTGCAGCAAGGTATTATCGAAGCTATGGCTAACGGTGTATTAGCTGGATATCCAGTGGTTGACATCAAAGCAGAGCTATATGATGGTTCGTACCACGATGTTGACTCTAACGAAATGGCCTTCAAAGTCGCTGGTTCTATGGCATTGCAAGCTGGTGTTAAGCAAGCTTCCCCTGTCATCTTGGAGCCAATCATGAAAGTCGTTGTTGTAACTCCTGAAGAATTCATGGGCGACGTAATCGGCGACTTGAACTCTAAGCGCGGACGTATTGAATCCATGGAAGATCTTTCTGCTGGAACTAAGGAAATTACAGCCTTTGTACCTCTTGGAGAAATGTTTGGCTACACAACCAACCTTCGCTCAAATACCCAGGGACGTGCAAGTTCATCAATGGAGCTTGACCACTACGAAGACGTTCCAAACAACGTAGCTGAAGCGATTATCGCCAAAAACGCCAAATAGTTTTCGCACATTTTCAGGGCACATCGCGGGCTAAAACTTGCGGCAGAAAAGGAGCAGTAGTGTTTTCTACAGCTCCTTTTTTTCGTGCTCAGTTTTTAGCTCCACGCTGCACTCCTGAAAATATCCGATAAACCTCGCAGATGGTTTGAATTACTGGTTGTGCTTGCTTTTTTAATTCCGAACTGTAGAATTAACTACAAATAAGGAGTTGATTACATGGGCGAAGGAATAGTTGGTGGTTATGCCAGTGATACTGGCATAGATACCGATCGTTTGCCCGTAGTTGTACATGGTAGCTGTTACGACAGGTGCAGGAAGTTGTTTGACAAGCTAGATGATTTGATTGCAACCGCAGATGATCGTCAAACAGACGAACTTGCCTTAATATGTGAAGGAAAAGGCTTCTTGCGTCCCTGTAAAGGTATTGTGGTCAGAACTGAAGAAGCATGCAGTGTAGTTGCCGGTCCATTCTTTGGTCAATCAAATACAGAAGAAAGAAAATTGTTTAGATTTGCTTTAAATCAGAATTCCGTCATACCCGTAGGAGAAGCGTTTAATATGGTTCAAAAATAGTCCGAAAAACTTGCAAGTAATACTTAAATACTGATATAATTACCCTTGTAACTCGCGTGAGGGCTTTTACTCATGTATCGATGATACAAGGGAAGTAAATATGGATCGCGAACGTAACAATTCATTAAACCCTTAATAACTAAACGCAGCTGGAATTAATTAAACCACTGTTAAGTAAGGATTTTGAGCCAAGGGTAATTTGCTCTGACCTGAGCACATTTCACGAAACTGTATAGCGAATACTGTGAGTGAAATTGCGCCGGGAGCAGAGCAAATTACCACTCTCATAAATCATTACGCAAAGGAGCACAAATTATATGGCAGATTTTGACAGATCAAAGCCTCACGTAAACGTAGGTACCATGGGTCACGTTGACCACGGTAAAACAACACTAACAGCAGCTATTACATCTGTATTAGCTAAAAAGCTTCCAAGTGACGTAAACAAAAAAGTTGATTACGCACAGATCGACAACGCACCTGAAGAAAAAGCTCGTGGTATTACCATTGCTACTTCTCACCAGGAATATGAATCAGAAAAGCGTCACTACGCTCACGTTGATATGCCAGGACACGCTGACTATGTTAAGAACATGATCACCGGTGCTGCTCAGATAGATGGTGCTGTACTTGTAGTATCAGCTGCTGATGGTCCTATGCCTCAAACCCGTGAGCACGTTCTTCTTGCAAGGCAAGTTGGCGTTCCAAAAATAGTTGTTTTCCTAAACAAGATGGACATGGCTGACGAAGAACTAGTTGAACTAGTTGAAATGGATGTTCGTGAACTACTTTCTAAGTACGAATACGACGGCGACAACGCTCCAATCATCAAGGGTTCTGCCCTAAAGGCAATCGAAGGCGACGCAAAGTACGAAGATGCAATTATGGAACTCGTGAAAGCTATGGATGACTACATCGAAGAGCCAAAGCGCGAGCTAGACAAGCCTTTCCTAATGCCGATTGAAGACGTTTTCTCTATCAAAGGACGTGGAACTGTTGCAACCGGACGTGTTGAGACCGGAGTTATCAAGGTTAACGACGAAGTAGAAATCGTTGGTATCCGCGACACTCAGAAATCAGTTGTTACTGGTATCGAAGCATTCAAGAAATCACTTGACCAAGGTCAGGCCGGTGACAACGCAGGTATTCTGCTACGTGGTATTGAGCGTGATGATATCGAACGCGGACAAGTTTTGTCTAAGCCGGGAACTATTACTCCGCACACCGAATTTGACGCTGAAGTTTATATCCTTACAAAAGAAGAAGGCGGACGTCACACTCCATTCTTCAAGGGATACAAGCCGCAGTTCTACTTCCGTACTACGGACGTAACTGGCGAGGTTGAACTTCCAGCTGACAAAGAAATGGTTATGCCGGGCGATACCGTTACTTTCAAGGTTAAATTACTTGCTCCGATCGCTATGGATCAGGGTTTGCGATTTGCTATCCGCGAGGGCGGACGAACTGTTGGCGCAGGAGTTGTTACTAAGATTACGAAGTAATCTTACAACGACTAACTGGTCACTAAACAAATTAGGGGTCGATATAATCGACTCCTTTTTTGTTTGTTCTTGGCGCAGTTGACTAATATTTTATTAGAAAATTTTTTGTCAAAAACAACTAACTTAACATGATAATATTTGTTAGTATTGACTTATGGAAGCTGAGTTTGAGGGTCCGATAGACCCTTATAAAGCAAGAGAAGTCACCTTTGTGTCTTATGAAGATGCAGGATTTACTATGGAAGAGATATTACGGCTCTGTATGAGAGGTTTTGAAGTGCAATGCTTTAAAATGCCCGGAGACTCAGAAGATACGATTCGTATGAATTTCCCTATCACCGAAGAAAGTCCAGCGCAACGCTTTCGTGATGCTATGAATAATGGCACTGTTGAGGAGGCCGACGTGTATAGATTTTTAAGTGATGCGCGATTCATTGAGTCGGATGTTACATTCAATCTAGCCTGGAGTGATTTCGTGTAGCAATGTTTTTGCTTCTATTGTATAATTACAATACTAATTAATCGTGTATGATTAAAAGTCGTTTTGGATGATCTGTATATCGCCAAAAAGATGTTACATACCAAAGGAGAATATATGGCGGAAGTAAAATCCAGTAGTGCGAAGGCTACTACGGCCAAAAAGGAAGTAAAAACAACTAAGCCTGCTGCAAAGAAGGCAGAAGTCGCTGCACCTGCAGTACCTGGCAAACAACGAATTCGTATTCGTTTGAAGGCTTATGATCACAAAGTTATTGATCAGTCAGCTAAGCAGATTGTAGATACTGCATTGCGTACTGGCGCAACAATTGCCGGGCCAATTCCATTACCTACACGTAAGAGCACCTTTACAGTTGTAAAAAGTCCTCACGTATACAAAAAGGGACGAGAACAATTTGAAATGCGCGTTCACAAGCGTCTAATCGACGTTCTAGACCCGAC
>CAZTWI010000022.1:7366-9411 GCA_964617685.1 uncultured Candidatus Saccharibacteria bacterium
GATTCGCTAATGAACTTATCATTACCAGCAGGTTGCGACGCTGAAATTAAAATGTAATAAGGTGCCTGCCCCGTAGTAGCGCATCGCTCACTACTGGGGTGACGCCGAAATCAAGATGTAGATACTTTAACTAGAGGTTAAAAGTAACCCAGCGACTATAAAAATTCTGTTTGGGTCTGGGTCTTCACTGCGTCTGTGAATATTAAAATCACGAATACTTAATAGTGGTCTTGTATCTTCATCCGTTGTCTCAAATGTATGTATGGTAGCTCTCTGGTCGGGAATTATCCTGCCTTTTCTTTGCGTGTAATCTCCGCAAAGCCACTCGGTTGGAGATTCGGTCGCAACAGTACCGACTAAAGTATTATCACCAATCGCAATATCTGAATGCCAATCGTTAGCATGCGTAATTACTTTACTTAGGTCGCCATGATGTATGTCTATCACAGCGACAGCTGCGCTATGCCTTGGAGCAAGGAAATTTGAAAAATCTCCTACGAGTAGTTTAAAAATCGATTTACTTGCCATTAGAGTTCTGTAGTCCTTTTGACGCGCAGAGTTATCTGCTAAAAGACCAATTTCCCTGTCAAAACTTGAATCTACAGGTATATCCAGCGCCAAGTGCGAGTGAGAACCCCGCTCAGTAGACGCTGCTATGGTTTCGATGTCTTCTAGAGGTAAATCACCTCTTATTTTTGGTAAGGGAGAATAAGCAGTTCTTTGAAATAAGCCCATCTTTTCATTATAGCATAATGTTATAAATAAGTCAATGTAGTGAGTAGACGCCGATAAAGTAAAATCGTGATACTATACTGCTAATGGCTAAAACAAAACAAAAAACGAAAGTAAGTAGAAGAAAAGTAGTCAAGGAAGAAGACAGTTCTGTTTATTTTCTGAAACTAGTCGTATTTCTGATATTAGGTTCTCAGTGGATATATATTGAGAATCTTCCTAACTGGCAAATACCCATCCCGGTCGGCTTAATAATAGGCTTGTTTCTAGCAAGTCACGAACACTTTCAAATAGACCGTAAAATCGAATATGCGATATTATTGATCGCCTCATTCGTAGCTTTTTGGCTCCCACTTGGACTCGTTATTGAAGTTTGACGACCGAATAGCAGCCCCAGCAGTGAATTGAGGCAATTGCTGCGGGGCAGGCATATTGACACACTTAGTTATGAAACGTTGTATTATGGTCTACGTATTGACAGAAGATAACAAAACGTGTTACTCTGTAAGTCAATCGCTTAAATCTTGGCGTATTGGAAAGTCCAACTTTCGGGCTGCAGGGATTAATCCTTCGTAGCTTCAGCAAAGAAGGAAACTGCCTTTCGCCAAGTGTTTTTATGTCAGGGACATGGAAACCAGTCAAACCGCGGTAAATGTTTCTAAAACAACTAACAAATGAAAGGTGAAGAGCCGATTTGGTTCTTCATAACACTATGAAAGCACTCATAACGAGAAAACTCGGCATGACAAGTACCATCGCAGAAGACGGTACTGTTACTGCTGTTACATTGCTTTCCGCTAGTCCTTGTGTGATTACACAGGTCAAAGACGTCGATACAGATGGCTATCAAGCTATTCAGGTCGGATTTGAAGAGACAAAGCGGGTTAATAAGGCACAAGAGAATCATAATCTAAAATCAAAAAGCTCACCCAAAATTGTACGTGAATTCCGCACAGAAGACCTAGAATTATCAGAAGACCTCACCGTTGGCGCATTGCTAACAGCAGAGGTCTTTTCAATTGGCGACGTGGTTGACGTAACCGGAACCAGCAAAGGTAAGGGATTTACCAGTACTATTAAGCGCCACAATTTCCACCGACAGCGCAAAACTCATGGCGGTAAAGGAAACACTCGTCAACCTGGTTCTATCGGTTCTATGTACCCACAGAAAATTTTCAAGGGCAAGAAGATGGCTGGACGTTCTGGCGGCGAGCGAGTTACTGTGAAAAACCTGCAGATTACTATTGTTGATGCAGAACGTAACTTATTGGCTGTTTCTGGCGCCGTTCCAGGTCCAAAACAAAGCATTGTTA
>CAZTWI010000023.1:0-412 GCA_964617685.1 uncultured Candidatus Saccharibacteria bacterium
CTAGAATGAAGAAAATTGTAATCTACAGCACAGCAACTTGCGGATTTTGTAAAATGCTAAAAAGCTATTTAAACGACAAAAAGATTGCCTACGACGTAAAGATGGCAGACGAAGACCAGGAAATAGCTCGCGAACTATACGAAAAAAGCGGACAGCTTGGCGTGCCGTTTACTGTTATCACGGACGAAGACGGCAGCGAAGAAATGATACTTGGATTTGACCGGAACCGAATTGATCTTGCGCTTGGTTTGAAATAGAATACTAACTTTTTGGTTAAGCTATGTCTTGTCTAGTGTTAAATTCTTGATATAACTGATACAATTCAGAGTAGAAATTACATCAAACCAAAAATGAAAAAAACAAAATCGCACATACATAAAATCCATTTAAAAAAACGCGCGATTCTAGAGCT